>NZ_JAWOQN010000209.1:0-957 GCF_033337395.1 Vibrio sp. YT-19(2023)
GGCTTCTCGTTGGTGGGATTTAGAAGGCGAGTTCAAACCTCTTCATCAAATTAATCCGCTTCGCTTGAACTATGTCCTAGAAAAAGCCGATGGCCTTTTCGGCAAGAAAGTTCTCGATGTTGGTTGTGGCGGCGGCATCTTAGCAGAAAGTATGGCAAAGGAAGGCGCCACCGTGACTGGTCTAGATATGGGTAAAGAGCCACTAGAAGTTGCTCGCCTACATGCATTGGAGACAGGGACTAAACTGACCTACATCCAAAGTACCATCGAAGACCACGCTGCGGAAAATGCGGGGACTTACGATGTTGTGACCTGCATGGAAATGCTAGAACACGTGCCAGACCCACTCTCTGTAATTCGTTCATGTGCCGCGTTGGTTAAGCCTGGAGGACATGTGTTCTTCTCGACGTTAAACCGCAACATCAAGTCGTACTTGTTTGCGATTGTAGGCGCAGAAAAACTATTGAAGATTGTGCCAGAAGGCACGCACGATCATGAAAAGTTCATCAAACCTGCTGAAATGATGAAGATGATCGACCAAACAGATTTGACTGAAATGGGCATCACAGGCCTTCATTACAACCCGCTAAATGACAGCTATAAGCTAGGTCGTAATGTAGATGTAAACTACATCGTCCACACTAAAAAATACTGAACGGTGTTACATTAAAAACGCCTTCTTGTGATTGACATTTCAGTCATAAAATGAATCAAAAGCGGTAGCACAAAGTTGCCGCTTTTTTTGTCTTTTTATGTATGAAATTCGTGCTCTAGATTCCATTTTAACCAACCCATTTTTCGCAAATAAAAACAGGCAAAGATCAAGGAATTTTTTTTTGAGGGCGGTTATTTATAAACCGATCTTCAAAGCTTAGTTTTCCCCATTCAAGTCAGCCCTTTTCTCATCGGTTAGTGTTCACTTACTGAATTTTTTTATTTTATTACTTATCCACAAGT
>NZ_JAWOQN010000210.1:0-953 GCF_033337395.1 Vibrio sp. YT-19(2023)
CCCGGATAGCCTGCCATTTTGGCAATTTCGCCGTAGGTCGATACTTTTCCTTTTGGAATTTGGTGAATTACAGCAAAGATTTGCACTAAAAATTGGTCCATACTGAAACTGTCCGTTGTGGCTTGCTAAGGAATGGTAATACACACGACTTGTATTTCGCTAACAGTTCTTGTGCATGGTTAACATTTGTTGCTAGTGAGTTAGATGCCTTTTTAAAGACCTTTTAACTAAAGACAAATTGGTGCATCAAGCGCACGAAATACAAATTAACGATAAGCTAAGCTTGAATCTAGACCCACTCAATGACTTTAGATACCCAGTTTTATTTGCCGTTGAGTTACCAAGTAGGTGGGGAAGCCAGGAGGCGCTATGATTTTTTCAACACTTCAATTTTTCATCACAACTTTTCTTGCCGTTGTGTGTGCCCGAGCGATGAGTTTGAGTGAGGGCGAAATCCCAGTACTCGCACTCATGATCCCGGCATTATGGCTGTTGCCTCAAGGTGGTCTTGCTGGCTTAGTGTTGCTCGGCGCTATGATGGTGTTTGGCGCGACGCTTTCGATGCAGCCCATTGCGTTGTCTGTTGGCGTGCTGATTCTATTCCCGTTACTTATGGTGGTGTTCTCACATCGCAGCTCTCTTGGCGTTCTCCTTACCACCGGTTTGATTGTGATTACCTTACAAGTAGGGCTGATGGTCACGCAACAAGGCGGTAAGCTTGATGGTTCAGCTTGGGTGACCGTGGTTCAAACGTTGTCTGTTGTGGTCATGTGGTGGGCAGCAACGCATTGGAAACGCTCAGAAAAACACAGCTGGTGGCCTTTGCTTTTACTATTGCCTCTCTGGATTGCCGATCTTCATTACGCGGTGCTGGTGGCGTTGAGCATTACTGGGATGTTGGCTTCGATGGAAACACTCGCCAAATTAAAAGACTCGATTCGCTGGAGTAAGTT
>NZ_JAWOQN010000211.1:0-953 GCF_033337395.1 Vibrio sp. YT-19(2023)
GCATAATTAGGTTGGCTGTGTTTGAGAGTCAGCCAGGTATTCAAACTGACCTTGCCAGACTCCGCCCCCGACTCTTCTTGCATGTAAGTGGTAAGCCAAGGCGTTACCGAGACATCTTGCGCACTCACGTAAAACTCACCAGACACATCACGCAGCGAACCATGATCTTTAAAGTTAGCATTTACTAACAGTGAGTTCAGGCTAGCGTCTGCAATACTGACTGTGCCTTCCACTAAGTGACGTTTACCTTGATTACTCCAGCGAAGCTGTTCGATATCGAGTCGACGAGTTTCGCCCGATACCGATTTGCACCAGACGCGTGAATTCGTAATGGTGAAGTCTTCAAACTGACGCAGCAGTAGTGAGTCCAGCTGATCAATCAGCTTAATTTCATTTTGATCAACATCAGTGGTCGGCTCTTGATTGCTCGACGTAGGTAGAAGATCGACCGTGCGAATATCTAATGCCAAGTTATGAATGGTTAAGTCGGCCACGACGGGCTTAAACTGAAGTAACGATTGAATCAAATCGAATTCAATTTGAATTTCATCAACGGCGAATCGAGCTTCTTGGTTATTCGGTAAGTTAGCTTCTAAGCCGAGTAACGCGATAGAGGGATGGCTATTACGCCAAGAACCAGCAACGCTGGAGATAGAAAAGTCAAAACCTGTGCCTTGTTTGACCCAGGTTTTGATCTCATCTTGGAAGTGGTTAAGTTGTGGCAATGTGACGCGTAGAGTGGTCACTAGAATGGCTAAAAAAACCAAGACAGTGACTAACGTCCACGCGCAAAAACGCCCAAAACGGTTAACACCAGAATTCACAAATGTTCCAATTACATCATCACGACGTCAAACTGTTCCTGAATGTACAGGGGTTCAGCCTGAATACGGACTTGCTTACCAATAAATACTTCAAGTTCTGCCAGCGCATGAGACTCATCACCCAAAAGC
>NZ_JAWOQN010000212.1:0-950 GCF_033337395.1 Vibrio sp. YT-19(2023)
AACGCGCCAACTAGCCATAGCATGGATGTTTTCACGTTAGTATCACCACCTTGCTCCATTACTGCACCAACCATGCATAGGAAGCCTAGTGCCAAGAAGAACATGGCTAAAGCAAATTTCGCTGGTGAGTTTGGTTCACGTTTACCTAGTTTCACCCATAGAACCGCAAGGACAGGCGCAAGCGTAATGATAAAGAATGGGTTTAGTGACTGGAACCAAGCTGCAGGTACTTCAAAGCCGCCAATCATACGATCGGTGTACTGTTGAGTGTAAATGTTCATCAGACCGCCAGCTTGCTCGAAACCAGCCCAGAATACGATAGTAAACAGGCTCATCACCAAGATAACTTTAATGCGATCTACTTCTTCTTTGGTAAGAGGCTGTTTTGTTTTGGCGTTCTTATTGTTTAGGTCGCGTTTCGCGGCTGGCTCACGGCCAATATCACCAAGCCAAGACTGTGAAAGCGACATTTGCATGACAAGGCTGATTATCATACCCACGCCCGCTGCTACGAAACCTGCTTTCCAACCAAATGAGTTCGTTACAGATCCAGAAACCACGCCGGCTAGTAAAGCACCAAGGTTGATACCCATGTAGAAGATAGTGAAAGCGCCATCACGACGGTTATCACCTTCATTGTAAAGGTCGCCAACCATGGTAGAGATATTTGGCTTGAATAGACCGTTACCACAAATAAGCAGAGCAAGACCTAAATAGAAAGTGTGAAGTGCTCCGAAGCCTAGTGCGTCAGCCGGAAGTGCCAGTGTGAACTGGCCGATAGCCATTAATGCACCACCAAGCAAAATTGAGCGGCGTTGGCCAAGGTAGTTATCGGCAAGGTAACCACCAATCAATGGGGTAATGTAAACAAGGCCGGTGTAAATGCCATAAAGGTCGAGCGCGTCTTTCGTTGACCAGCCCAAACCACCATTCATTGTGGTATCAGTTAA
>NZ_JAWOQN010000213.1:0-946 GCF_033337395.1 Vibrio sp. YT-19(2023)
TTGCCTTTCACAAACGCAATAGTTTCGGGATTGTTGGTGACTAAATAAGGCAGGTGATAAAAGCGTTTCAGTGCTCGGCGGACTTCGCCGATGTAATCCAGTAGTTTTTGTTGCGCTTCGGTTTGCGTTTGTGCGCTGAGCAATTGGTGGGCGATTTCACGACTAGCACTGTAAGAAAATAGCACCATCGCGCTTGCAAAAATCACAAGCAACCACGTTTTCCCTTTTCCGCTGAGCGTCATACCGACTCCATCCAAGTACTCGTTTTCTTAAGATAAGTTATTGATTTTCAGTTCTGCCTCATCTTGATTGATGACCCAATCCACATGCAGGTTTGCCGATTTAGATTTTTCCTGTGCGGTTCACAGTGATTACTTATCCAGATTGAGACAGAGTGCGCCTAACTGATTGGATGTTAAAGAGTTGTAATTAAGAAGTGAGATCTAGCTCCTTTTCTCCCTCGTGGTTTTTGCTACCGTTACGAAAGACGTTTTAAACAGGCAGTAATTCATGGCTTTTGAAAGCACCCCCAACATCGCACTTATTGAAGATGATGACATTGTTCGTCAAGCAACCAGCCAATGGCTGCAACTGGCCGGATTTAACGTTGAGGCATTCAGTACCGGTGACGCTGGAAAGGCGGCGATACTAAGTCAAGACTTTGATGCCGTTGTCAGCGATGTTCGCTTGCCTGATAGCGATGGCCTCTCGATTTTAGAAAGCCTTATTGACCATCATATCCAAACGCCCGTTATCCTGATCACCGGACATGGGGATGTGGATATGGCAGTGAGTGCGTTGCAAAAGGGCGCATTTGATTTTATTGAGAAACCATTTCAGCCAGAGCGACTCTCGCAACGTGTGACGGAAGCGGTCGTCGCATTTGATTTTATTGAGAAACCATTTCAGCCAGAGCGACTCTCGCAACGTGTGACGGAAGCGGTCG
>NZ_JAWOQN010000214.1:0-945 GCF_033337395.1 Vibrio sp. YT-19(2023)
CAAATTAGAATTAGGTGCTTATATATACTTCCATATAAAGACAGTAAGTACTTGCAGACGGTGTGTCAGAACTGCTTATCCAGGGACTACATCAGTAAAATTGCGGCAGAGTTTTTGATGATCTTTAATCTAGATTTTCAGAGCGCTTAGAGGCAGGAGCCACTACGGACTTAGTTTTACAGCTTCGCTTACAAGTCGACTTAAGTTACGGTGTAATGTTTAGTGAGAGGCTTTTGATGTTTTAGGGTATATGTTCGAACAACTGAGCTCTTAGAGATGGGGATTTGGATGTTTTCATTTAGATATCGGCGGGTAAGCCGATGTCTAGTGTGTTCGATAAGCTAGACTAAAAGTAGTACCATTCAAAATAGGAGAACGTAATGAGTTATGGACATATTTTGGTTGCGGTAGACCTTACTGATTCCAGCAAAAAAGTCATCGATAAAGCAGTTTCTTTAGCGAAAGATGAAAAAAGTAAGCTTTCCTTAGTCTATGTAGATGTCGATAAGATTATTCTAGAGTTGAAAGAAGAACGAAAGTTGCAGAATGCATTAGAAAAGCTTGCTGACGAGTGTGATTACGAAGTCCATGACAATATGGTTGTGATTGGTGATCTTCACATCAAGCTCTCCGGAATTGCGAAGGAAGTAGGGATAGATCTCGTTGTATGTGGCCATCATCATAGCTTGTTGAGTCGTTTCTTTTCTTCTGTCCCCAAGCTTGCGAACGCCATAGAAGCTGATTTGCTAGTCGTGTACTTAGATGATTAAACAATGATGAATAAAAGCCGAACCAAAGGCTAGTTCGGCTTATATCGTTTATCGAGTTAACGAGAATGGCTTTTTGGACAAAACAGAAACGGATTCAGCATTTGAAGCCATGTCAAAATGTACGTTAACTTGCACGCCTTCTCGCTCAAAAGTAACATCGTCAAAATCTGTCATG
>NZ_JAWOQN010000215.1:0-944 GCF_033337395.1 Vibrio sp. YT-19(2023)
AGCGCAAAATGAGTTTTCATTTATGAAGGGATGCTTTTTTAGAACTGTTGTGAGGTGACTTATGAAACTGTTCCTATTACTCATGGCTTCTGTTTCTGCTGGTGTAGCATCTGCAGATCACATCCATTCATTTATGTTAGGTTTATCTATTGCTTCTCTGGCAGTGGGTAGCTGTTATTTCTTTGCATTCCGTAGCTCGCGTTTTCCGCAGTTAGCGCTGTTTTTATTGATTTGCGGCATGTTATCTAAACTGACTATTACGGTTGTAGGTGTTATGTGGGGTATGTCTGCGCAATTGATTACTTCACCAATCGTGTTTGCGTTGTCTTATCTTTTCTTTTCACTTGCTGTTACGTACTTGTGGTTCAGCTATCGTGAAAGCATCACGCAAATTCCAGAGCGATTTAAAGCAGCTTAATTTAGCGCTTTGATACCGACAAATATGAAAACGCCAGCGATTAACGCTGGCGTTTTTGTTTTGGTGATACTTCGCTATTTGGCGTGAAGTTTCTTCTTAAGTTGCAGTAAATAACCTTCGTTTAGAGCGAAAGTCTTAGAAAGATACGTTTTAGCTAACCCGAGATGGTAAGTGGTGGTTCCGGTACTTCAAGGAAGCAAGCAATGACGCGATAGAGTTCTCCTTCCGCAACGGTAATTTCCCCATCTGATTCAATCGCGAGTCGACAAGCTTTGACGAACATTCGTCTGTCTTTGGGTTTCAGTTGCAGCAACAACTCTAATGCGGCGCGACTTAAATGCCAATTGCTGTTAGCTGGTTCTAACTTCACTTCAGGAAAGCCTAAATGGGCGAGGGCACAATGGTAGGCGCGCTGAGCTTTGTCTGCTTGAGAGTGGCTGACCCATGCCAGTTCTCGCAATAGCCAAAACACACTTTCCTCTAATTGCTTCAACGTCTTGTGTTGTTTGATGAACCCAAAAGAGGC
>NZ_JAWOQN010000216.1:0-939 GCF_033337395.1 Vibrio sp. YT-19(2023)
CTTGGTATCTGGAATGGCGACGGTTTGAATCGGCGTTCGGCCTGGTGGTAATTCGTCTATCACCGACGTTTCCAAATCAGCATACGCTGTCATTGCTAGCGTGCGAGGAATCGGAGTCGCCGTCATGATGAGCTGATGCGGATACGCGCCTTGTTTTGCCCCTTTCTCACGTAACTCTAATCGCTGATGGACGCCGAAGCGGTGCTGCTCATCAATGATGACTAACGCTAGGTGATGAAATTCCACGCGTCCCTGGAAGAGGGCGTGAGTGCCCACTAGCATTTGCGCTTCACCGCTGGCAATGTGAGCCAGTTCCGTCTCTTTGGCTTTGCCCTTGAGCTTACCAGCAAGCCAGCCCACTTGAATGCCCATGGCTTCAAACCAGTTGGCGAAATTGATGGCGTGTTGTTCGGCGAGCAGCTCAGTTGGTGCCATTAAAGCCACTTGGTAACCGTGCTCAATGGCTCTGACCGCGGCTAGCGCGGCAACCAATGTTTTTCCTGAGCCTACGTCACCTTGGACAAGACGCATCATTGGGTGCGGCTTTTCGAGGTCGGATTCAATCTCTCTCACCACGCGTGCTTGAGCATTGGTCGGAGAAAACGGCAGTTGCGCCAACAGCTGTTTTTTCAGTTTGTCACATGGTGCGAGCGGTAAGGCGATATCTTGCTGGCCTTTGCTGCGAACCGCCAACATCGACACGTTCTGAGCGAGCAATTCTTCTATGATCAAACGGATTTGAGCGGGGTGCTTACCTTCATCAAATTCATCTAAATTAATGGTTGGCGGCGGGCGATGAATGGTGTGCAACGCCTGTGACATAGTAATCTGATGGTTATACAAGCCAGAAGGTAGCAATTCTTGCACTGCCGCTTTATCGAGTAGCGCCAATGCTTGCTCAGTAAGATTACGTAAGGTGATTTGACGCAGGCCATCTGC
>NZ_JAWOQN010000217.1:0-938 GCF_033337395.1 Vibrio sp. YT-19(2023)
TACCTACGATGGCGTTGAACAATTGCCAATGCGCAAGTTCACTGAAGACGCTTATCTGAACTACTCGATGTACGTAATCATGGACCGTGCATTGCCATACATTGGCGATGGTTTAAAACCGGTTCAACGACGCATCATTTACGCGATGTCGGAGCTTGGTCTTTCGGCATCAGCAAAATACAAAAAGTCTGCACGTACCGTTGGTGACGTGTTAGGTAAATACCACCCGCACGGTGACTCTGCATGTTACGAAGCGATGGTATTAATGGCGCAACCATTCTCTTACCGTTACCCACTGGTTGATGGTCAGGGAAACTGGGGTGCTCCGGATGACCCGAAATCTTTCGCGGCAATGCGTTATACCGAAGCGAAACTGTCGAAGTTTGCAGAAGTATTGCTTGGTGAGTTAGGTCAGGGCACTGTGGAATGGCAACCAAACTTTGATGGCACGATGAAAGAGCCTCAAATGTTGCCAGCACGTCTACCTCATATCTTGTTGAATGGCGTAACGGGTATCGCGGTTGGTATGGCGACAGATATCCCACCTCACAACGTTCGTGAAGTGGCTGACGCAACTATCCATCTGATCGACAATCCGAAAGCAGAATTGCCTGAAGTTATGCAGTTTGTGAAAGGTCCAGATTACCCAACAGAAGCGGAGATCATTTCGCCTCAAGCGGAAATTGAAAAGATCTATCGCAACGGCCGTGGCAGCATCAAGATGCGTGCGGTATGGCATAAAGAAGGGTCAGACATCGTCATCACGTCGATTCCGCATCAAGTGTCTGGCTCGAAGCTGCTTGAGCAGATCGCAAACCAAATGCGTGCGAAGAAGCTACCGATGGTAGAATATCTTCGTGACGTATCGGATCATGAGAACCCAACTCGTATCGTAATCGTGCCACGTTCGAATCGCGTCGATTGCGATTTGCTGATGA
>NZ_JAWOQN010000218.1:0-937 GCF_033337395.1 Vibrio sp. YT-19(2023)
CGTTTAAGTCAAGCTGGGTTCTCTACAGGCGGCTTTGGAAAAGGACCGAGTCAGGCGCAGCGTCAGGAAGAATTCTTTAAAGCGGCGTTTGCAGTAATGGGACACGTGGCAAAAGCCAAAGGTCAGGTCACTAAAGAAGAGATCCAACTTGCGACTGCCATGATGGATCGTATGAATTTGCATGGCGAACAACGCCGTGCGGCGCAAGATGCGTTCCGCGAAGGGAAAGAGAGTGATTTCCCATTAGAAGATGTGCTGGTGCGTGTAAAAATCTCGACCGCTGGCCGTTTTGATTTGCTGCAATTCTTCCTTGAACTGCAAATTTCCGCGGCCTTTGCTGATGGAGCTATCCATCCAAGTGAACGTAATGTCCTACACAAAATTGCTCGTGGTTTAGGTTTCTCCTCTGAGCAACTAGAGCGTCGCCTGCAAATGCAAGAAGCGGCGTTCCGTTTCCAACATCAAGGTGGTTTCCATGGTCAGCAACAAGGTCAATACCAGTCGTCAGGTTGGCAGCAAGCCTCACAGGCGGATCAATTGGCCGATGCGTACAAAATTTTGGATGTGTCACCAGAGGCGGACGGTAAAACCGTTAAACGTGCTTACCGTAAGTTAATGAATGAGCACCACCCTGATAAGTTGATGGCCAAAGGTTTACCGCCAGAAATGATGAACGTCGCAAAAGAAAAATCGCAAGAAATTCAAAACGCTTACGATTTAATTAAAAAGGTAAAAGGCTTTAAGTAAGCCAAAATCTAACAAGCAAACTAGAAAGTAAAAAGGGCACTTGGTGCCCTTTTTTAGCTTTTGGGTTATCGGTGGCTAAAAGCATCTCAAGCTGAACAAAGCTGAATAAATCAGTCGGCTTGGTTCAAGTTCCAATCGTAGTCGTACTTCACCCGACCTGAAAAATGGTTGTATTGTGGCGCGTACTTTC
>NZ_JAWOQN010000021.1:0-96307 GCF_033337395.1 Vibrio sp. YT-19(2023)
GTGAGTTTAAAAGCGAGGGAGTAATCGCGCTGAGTTCTTTTAGTTGTTGATTTCATAACACTCTCCAATTTTGGGGGGTGGAAAGTGTCAACCTTATTTAGGACGGCACAACCAGTAGAAAAAAGGCCTGACGATGTCGTCAGGCCTTTTTCTTTTCGCCGATCTTTTTAGCGTTTGAACGTTACTTGCTCTGCTTGTTCAAGATGAATATGAGTTGTCGCAGGCTGTGTTTCTGCGATCACTTTACCGTGACGAACAGAGTAGCGAACCGGCACTTGGCGACGTACTGCGTCAAAACCATTTTCTGCGGGAAGAATCAGTAAACTACCTGGTTTGCCTTCTTCAATGCCGTGCTTGTCTTGAATGTTCAGTGTACGTGCTGAATTGGTGCTGACCAGATCCAGTGAGTTGTTGATTTGGTCGTAACCCATCACCTGACACACGTGCAGACCCATATGCAGCACTTGCAGCATGTTTGCAGTGCCTAGTGGGTACCAAGGGTCAAATACATCATCGTGTCCAAAGCAGACGTTGATGTTGGCATTCAGCATCTCTTTCACTCGTGTTACGCCGCGACGTTTTGGGTAATCATCAAAACGGCCTTGTAAGTGAATGTTCACCAATGGATTTGCCACGAAGTTGATACCGGACATGCGTAATAAACGGAACAGGCGAGATGCGTATGCACCGTTGTAGGAACCCATCGCTGTGGTGTGACTGGCCGTGACTTTATTCCCCATATCAAACTTGTGCGCTAATGCTGCCAGTGTTTCAACGAAGCGAGATTGTTCGTCATCGATTTCATCACAATGCACGTCGATCAGGCGGTCGTATTTTTGCGCTAACTCGAATACGTAGTGCAGCGATTCAATGCCATATTCGCGTGTGAATTCAAAGTGTGGAATCGCGCCAATCACGTCCGCACCTAATTTGACGGCTTCTTCTAGCAGCTCTTTGCCATTTGGGTAAGAGAGAATTCCTTCCTGCGGGAAGGCGACGATTTGGATATCTACCCACTCTTTCATCTCTTCACGCACTTCTACCATCGCTTTTAGGGCAATTAGGGTAGGGTCTGAAACATCGACGTGGGTACGAACGTGTTGTACGCCGTTTGCTATCTGCCATTTTAAGGTTTGTTTTGCGCGCGCTTTCACGTCTTCAATCGACAGCATTTCTTTGCGCTCAGCCCAACGTTCAATACCTTCAAACAATGTGCCAGAGATGTTCCAGCTAGGCTCGCCTGCGGTTTGAGTTGTATCTAAGTGAATGTGTGGCTCGCAGAAAGGCGCAACCGCCATACCGCCTTCAGCATCGATGATGTCACCGTTATGACTAAGCTCCACATCGTTGCTTTCAATGCGCTTGAATTGACCATCTTCAATCAAAATTTGCTGCAGACCTTCTTGTCCTTTTAGCTTTACGTTTTTGATCAGTAGTGTTGTCATGATGGTTCCTTACGCTGGCTGTGTAGCCAGTGCTTTTTTGTTAAGAATAGGATTAAGAATCAGGAAGCTAATTGCGCCGCCAAGTACAGCGTTAATCGGCACTACGCCAGGCAGGAAGTGTCCCGCACCAACGCCAATCACGACAGCGATAATGCCAGCCCAGTTAACGTTTTGGAATTGGGCGGCTTCAAAGTTTGCGTAGCGTTTACGGTTCGTGAAGAAGTCAGCGATGATCACACCGCCAATCGGTGGAATTGCCAAAGATAAGAAGGTCAGCCAGCCAACAAAGTTATTGTAGAGCCAGAGAGCGCAAAGTGTGCCAACAAGACCGTTCGCCATTGAGATGTATTTACTTGGTAAGCCTGTGATGTTGGAAAATCCAAGACCCGATGCGTAGAGCGCGTTGTCGTTGGTCGTCCAGATGTTCAAGCCAAGAACGATGATAGCTGGAATAAGAAGACCTTGCGCGATCATCACTTCAGAAATGTCTGATTGACCCGTCACCGACGCACCTGCCGCGCCAAAGATAAACATTAACGAGTTACCGATGAAAAATGCCACCATGGTGATCATCACGGCGCTGCGCGGCTTTTTACCAAAGCGTACGAAATCCGCCGTTAATGTACCAGCACTGACAAAAGAGCCGACAACCATCGCGAGAGCTATTGAAAAATCGAGTGGCTCGGTTGGTTGAACTTGTTGTAGTTCGCCAATACCACCAACGCTATTTACTGCCTCGATGACAGAGTAGCCGCCAAGTAGCGCAATGGCAGGAACGGCAATTGCTGACAACACCATCAGTGCGGAGATGCCAAAGTAAACGGTCGCGGTCATGAGCAAACCGGATACAAGGATCAACGTGTTGGTATCGATGCCCGTTGCTTTATGCACCGGAATCGCAAACATCGCGACACCAACTCCAAACCACCCAACTTGAGTACCGCCAAGAAGAGCGGAAGGAAGCCAAGAGCCTTTAGAACCAAAAGAGAAACGAGCAAGAAGGTGAGTAGAGAGACCAGTAGAAGCGCCGATGTAACCGAGGAAAGAAGTGTAAATACCGAGGATTAGGTTACCGATGAGAACAGCGAGGAAAAAATCATTGAAGGAGAGCCCAGTACCGAGAGAACCCCCAGTCCACATACTTGCGGAGAAAAAGTGAGTCCTAACATCACCATTGTAAGTGATGCCACGCCTTTTCTGGCCGTGTTGGGAACTGGTCCAAGACTGTAATTATTGTCTCCAGCCATTATTACCTCCGCACATTGAAATATTTAATTATAGCACCTGGTTTTCAGGCAAACGGCGCGTATTATCGTGATGTAAATTTAATAGTCAATGATAAAGTTGAAATTTAAACGTTTGCTTGGTTTTTGGTTTGTATTTTTTCCTTTAATAACAATGGTTTAATTTTTGAATTCTAAAATTGAAAAATTTATTTTTACGTATTTTCTATGATTTATAGACAGGTTTTCTATGTGAAATTAGTGTTTTGAATTGCCATTTGTTTTTATGGATTAAATTTATCTATAACTCTGGATTGTTCAGTCGATTTCTATGAAAAGAAAACGATTTCATGATGGGATTTTTGGTTTGGACGTTATTTGTTCTTTTCTTGGGTGTGTTTTCTTGGTTTTATTTTATGTAGGTGATTATTTTTGTTGAAGCTGGCATTTCTAATGGTTTAGTGGGCGAATATTTGAATTTTATAAACAGTAAACAATCTGTTGTGGGTAAGAAAAGTACAACCGAGCTCGGTCAGAGGATAAGAGGGCAATAGCCACATAAAAAAATAGCCAACCGCAAAGAGTGCGATTGGCTTATATACATGTGAACAAAATCAAGTTCACTAACAACGTCAGTTGGCTAGGTGACCCTCGGCTTAAGAAGGGTCGATTTATATAATGCAGTTACTGTGCCAACTTTAATATGCCCTAAAATACGTAGTTTCTGTGACATGCGTTGCTTAAAGTTTGAGTAATGTTTGCAATTTGCAAGTGCGTTATGCAATTTGACTCTATTATGCTAATGATTGATTAATAAACAATGAACCTTTTAAAGCATGACTAAACTCGCCGTTCCTAAAAAGGCGAAAAAACCAACTACATCTGTCACTGTTGTTAGAATCACCGAGCCAGCCAAAGCGGGGTCCAATTTAAACTTATCCAGAATAATGGGAATCAGCACACCAAATAAAGCTGCGGTAATAATATTGACGATAATGGCGAGCGCGATGGTTCCCCCAAGAACCGGAGATTGAAACCACAATCCGGCGAGCCCGCCGATGATTAACGCCCAAGCAATGCCGTTCAGAGAGCCAATACCCAACTCATTTTTCAATAGCTTGAAACGGTTACCTGGGGTGATCTGATTAAGCGCCATCGCACGAATCATTAGAGTGAGCGTTTGGCTGCCAGCAATGCCCCCCATGGATGCAACAATTGGCATGAGCACCGCCAAAGCCACCACCTGCGCAATTACATCTTCAAATAGTCCGATAGTGACAGACGCCAAAATCGCAGTAAGCAAATTGATGCCTAACCAAACACCGCGCTTTTGCGAGCTTTTTAATACTGGCGCAAACAAGTCATCGCCTTCATCCATACCTGTACCGGCCATCAAACGTGCTTCGTAGATTTCACGCTGTGTACTCAATGCAAACTGCCAATCGACTTCACCGATCAGTGTTTGGTCTGCATCAGTTACAGGGAGAGCGGGCAGTGTGCTGTGTTCTAATGCCTCTACCGCTTCAGGAAGCATCATTTTACTGTCTAGAACCGTCACTGCCTCAATAACGAGTGTTTTTAAGCGAATATCGGGGTCACCACGTAAGATATCGAAGTAATTGACCGTTCCACGATACTGTTTATTACGATTAATCAGATATACCTGTTGAGGCGTGTCGTAGCTATAGCGCTCCATTAACTGCTTAGCTGTCCCAATCGTAATGTTGAAGGGAAGGGTGATGATCTTACGTTCAGCCCAGTGGCCGAGTTCTTCATCAGCATACTCGTTTGCTTGATCGTAAAGTTCCAACTCATCTTTTTCTATCAACGAGAGCGCTTCGTTTATGATCGACTCTGGTAACGAATCGGCCCATTCGATGAGCGATAAGTTGTCGAGTTTAGCGAGAGTGAGTTTTAGCTCGACTTCAGATAACGCGTTGATGATAGAGAAACGTACGTCCGCACGCATTTCCGTTAACACGTCGATATGTAGCTCTAGTGGTAAAGCTCGCCATAAGCGAACACGATCGTCGATTGGAAAGGCTTCTAGAATCAGGGCAACCGCGCCGGGCTCGAGGCCCGCTTCAATAGATTCATTGAGCGTTGCGACTTGATCCACTTCTTCGGCTTGGCCAATTTGCTGGATTAGAGTGGAGAGATCTTGAAACTTGCTCACCGAGTACCCCGATAGTTAATTCGTTTTATGGAAGTATGGCATGTTATTGAGATGCACAACTATGCATCTTAACCTTGCTCAAGGTACTTGAAAGTAACAGAAAAACAATAGGCTATTTGCTGTTGATGGTGAGATATGGCTGTACCAATTGGCGAATGTTCACTTTTGCGCCAATACGGGCTGCCAGCAAGTACATTCCGCCTACTTTTCTGTGCAAAAATAGGGCATCTGCTGGTGGAGTATGCCAGTATTCTTGTTCCATGCTCAAAATAGTGCCAGCTTCGCGAAGCTTTTGTGCTAAGCCACTGGCTTTAAAGTCATAAGGCTCATCAACTAACATCGGTTCACATGCCATTTTCACTAGATCGAGAATCGCTTGGCGTTGGTCTGGAAGGATGGTTTGGCTGAAGAAGCCTATTTGTTCAAGCGCATCATTCAAGCCTTGTTCGTCATTGTTAACGACAGATGCGAAAGCTTGGCGATAACCAGTGCTGAACCGCTCGCTGTACTCGCGAGTGGCCCCGAAATCTAGCAAGCCGATTTGACGAGTGTTTTCGATATATAAGTAGTTGGCGAAATTTGGGTCGGTTTGTACCATCTTAAATTCGAACAGCTCTCGAAACAGTAATTCGAGTAGGCTGTGCATGACAAAATCTCGCGTACTCTGATCATAATGTTCGATTTGCTCAATCGGACTGCCATCAATGAATTCCATCGCGAGAACGGAGTCTGAGCAACTTTCAGTATGAATCTTGGGCACCACAAAATGAGGGTGCTCCTTCAAAGCGTCATGATAACGAATGGCAAATTGTGCCTCTCGTGCGTAATCGGCCTCGTCATGTAGCTGCTTTTTCGCTTCTTCGAGTAATCCTTTGTAGTCGACAGACTCGGGAATCAACCCAACGACCTTGAGCATTGTACCGACATTATCGACGTCGCTATCGATACTTTTCCGTATGCCCGGATATTGCACTTTGACGGCTAGGTTATCGCCCGCATCGCTGTAGGCTTGGTGCACTTGTCCTATTGATGCACTGGCGATTGGTTTGAAGTTAAATGACAGAAACTCAGCTTTCCAATTCGTTCCCAGCGAACTTTCCATTACTGCGTTGAGTTGTTTTGCAGGCATTGGGTCTGCGTTGGAACGAAGACGGGAAAGAATATCGGCAAGTTCAGGTTCTAAAACATCACCAGCATCCATTGATAGCATTTGACCAAGCTTCATTGCAGCGCCACGCAGGTGAGCAAGTTGGTCAGTTAAGCGCGCGATGTTCTGTGGCGTCAGCAAGAGGTCTTTCGCTTTTGGTTTGTTGCCTTTGGCTATCTGCTTCGTGCCTTCTGCAATCACATTGCCTGCGACACGGGTAGCAAGTGAAGCGAACTTGCTGAATCTTGAGATGCGATGGGTAGGTAGGCTTCTTTCCTTTGCCGACATGAATCTTCTCCGCTATTTACTAACTAATTGTTATACGGGAAAAGGATATGTTTGGATACAAATGAAAAGAAAACCGCCAGCGTAACTGGCGGTTTGCGAGTTTAGATAGAGTAGAAGAAGTACAGTTGAGACTTCATTCGGATGATGATCCCGCGAATCACATCTAAGAAGGCCATAAAGCCTATCGGTTTTTCACCGCTGACCCATGCGAGGCCAACAGAGCCAACAGGGATGTCGTAGCCTTCTGGCTCATCAATCTTAAGACGAACAAAGTGGTGTTTGTTCTGTAAGTTCTTTCCAGTGGTGACACGTACGGAATCATCGAAACCCAGTAGATTACCTTGTGACTCACCTGTTGCTTCAACAATGCCTTCGACGGTCGCTGAGAAGATCTTACCTGGGTAAACGGACGAAGAGAATTCCGCTGGCTGACCCGGTTTGATGTTACGAATCGCCTGGTGGTTCACTCGCATTAGTACGTACTTTTCGTTGGTGTACATGTTGATACGCGGCATCATTGATACACGCTGACCTTCACGCAGGATAAAGTTGGTGACAAAGCCATCTGTTGGGGCATGAACTTTTGTGCTATTCAAATCCCATTGCGCTTTTGCAATTTGCTCTTTCGCTTGGCGCAGTTCGGCTTGTTTGGTTTCAACTGCAAGTTCCGCTTTATGAATCGCCAGTTTTGCACGGGAAATATCGACTTGTTTCTTCTTGATTTGAGACTCAAGGGTCAACACGTTGTGACGTGCCATATCAACCGCACTCGATTGTTTGTCGATATCGCTTTCCGTGATGGTGTTGTGCACCACTCGGTTTTGCTCAACATAACGATCTAGCATTTTTTTCTGCAATTTGTAGTCAACTTTCGCCGCTTCCAACTGGCTCTTTGATGTTTCTAGATCTTGCACTAGCGCTTCGTGGTTAGCTTCTTCAATCTCGATGTCGCCTTTTGCTGTAGCTAATGCAACGCGAGCAGAATCAGCGGATACGTTCGCTTGATTTAATGCGATTTTGTATTGCGTTGGGTCAAGTTCATAAATGAGCTGACCTTCTTTAACTTGCTGATTCGGCTCAATGTAAATGTGGTCAACTTTACCTTTTACATTGGTTGAATCTGGACGCAATTGGATGTGTGGTGACTGCACGACAGAACCGCCGGATAAATCCATCGGGGTGAAGTTAATCAAACCTACCCAGACGAACATTAGCCAACCCAAGCCGCCAAGATAAGCGAACGATTTGGTTGCTTTGTTCCAAGGCATGCCAACCAAACGCAACAGATAGATGAAGAGTGCCCATACCGCTAAACCTTCTAACATTTTGCTTCCTATTTTGGCTGTGTTTCTGTTTGCGGTTTACTTTTCCATGTATCACGCAGATTGATGATGGCTTTTTCCATATCAACGAATGCAAAGATCACGGCTAGCACCCAAACCCAGTGCCAGACAAACCCTATCCAGGTCAGCGCAGTGATGAGCCCTATCTGATGATGGTCTTTGCTGTGTGCTTTATTGATAGGTAATTCATGGATTTTCCAAAAGCCGTAACACGCGCCCGCGACACTCGCGATTAAAACGACAGCAGCGACAACATGTAACGCCGTATCTGCGCCTGTACCGACAAATGGGACACTCAGTAAACTCATTAAACACTCCTCTATCAAACTGTTGGCGTATTGTGATCTGAATTTGATTTGCGGCTGTCTTTGTGACAGATTCAATCGCTACAGGATTAAATTTGATGTGATTGGTTATGAAAACGGTTCGGTTTATTCGCGCGATGGGCATTCTAAACATGCATAACCTCGCGTTATCTAAATACAATTTGGACTCGGATGAGTTAGGGATCCCAGCATCGGTGTTTCGTAACCCAATGACACTGATCCCGCTAAAAGCCGTTGCGGAATGGTATCGTTGTGTTGAACAAGCCAGTGTTGACCCGGATGTGGTGTTGAGTCTCAGCCGAGGTATTGAACTGCAAAAGCTAGGGCCAGTGGGACGCTGGTTATTCTCCGGCAATGATTTAGCCAGTACCATTCGGCGAGTGAATTATGGTGTGAGCAACCTACAATCAGGGGCGTTTTTTGCTGGCGAACAGTCGGGTAAAATCATCAAATGGACTTACCACAACCCGTTTATAGAAACGTCAGTAAAGGTGCACGATAGTATCCGCTGTGCGGTATTTATGATTAAGGTGTTACGCGAATTTCTTGGCAAAGATTACCAGCCTTTACGTGTCAAGGTTTCAGGCTCGAGAAAAAATACTAAGCGATACCGGGAATATTTCGGCTGCGAGGTGGAATGGAGTCAGCCAAAAACAGAGATATGGATCCCGGGAGATGACCGATTAGCCTCCCGCCAAGTGAGCCATCGAGAAGACAACCGTCTAGCGATGAGTTTTTCCGATTTGGATGATTTGCTTAATATGCCCGATCCAGAAGACGAGTTGAAAGTGATTTATGAAGTGGTGAATTACAGCAGCCATTATGGATTGCCAACGTTAGAGCGCGTGTCTTCTCTGCTTGATTTATCTGAACAGCAGTTTCAACGTCGTTTGCATAAATTAGGGCTCAATTTTTCGACGGTTTCTGGCTATGTATTGAGTAATATTGCAGCTGGTTTGTTGAGTAAGCGCGTGAGTATTGATGACATTGCCACGCGCCTTGGTTACACCAATGTGGCGAGCTTCAATCGTATGTTTAAGAAACATCGTGGATTAACGCCCAAGCAGTATACGGGAAGATTAGAGAAGTAGTGCTCCACTTATCTCTATGAGTACAAGCAATAAAAGCCCTCAAAAAAGTAGAGGGCTTTGTTTTTTTGCGTGTTGTTGTTTTATGTAATGGCTATTTTTTAGGGCGCCAACTTAGTGCACTTGCAACAGCGCCGATGGCAATTACATCCTTTTTTTGTTCGCTAAGTTCAGGGAGCATCTGTACCGCAATGGTACCGTTCGTCTGCACAGCGGCAATTTCTTGTGTGCCTTCCTTAAAGCTATACCCCAATGGAATGTCTACCGCCATCATGGCGTCAGGACTAGTATGTACAGTTTCTACAGTAAAGTGGGTGCTACCAATACGCACTACGCCTGTCTCTTTCTTCTCAAAGCTGATGTCGATGAGAGCGGATTTTGGCTCCATCGCAAACTCACCGACTTTTTTACCATCTTGAGTAATGTCACAGGTGTAAGGATCATTCCCACCAAAATCGACGCCCATGTAGTTAACCGACATACCACCTCCGGTGCAGTTCAAAAGCCAAGTTTCCCCGCTGTCGATACGAGTCACTTCTGCGCCCATTGAACCTTCTTTGAAAGAGATACGGTTAAACCAACTTGAGTTAGAAGCACTGCGTGAATACTTGCCTTTGTACTTACCAGCAAAATCAAAATGGCCATCTGCACCGAATCCCCAAAAATCACCGTCGGTTTTGATCAGCATTTCTGGTTGTGCTTTTACGGCATCAGTACGATCCATGACGGCTAGGCCACCACAACCAACAAGGAGCAAGGGAGCGAATAGAATAAGTTTCTTCATGTTTTTCATTGTTTATAGCTTGGTTACATCTAGGGTTTGGTCGGTGAATTGGATGTTCTGAATGTCGTACAACTCGTCAGTGCCTGTATTTGGGCACTCAACAGAAACACTCTTTGCTTTGATAACAGTACATTCCGCCAGTTTGTGTGGCACGATATAGGTGTTGATACCGCCTTCACCATAAATGCTGTTGTCTTTGCTGTTGCCTTCAAAAGTATTGTTTTGATCATTACCGATCACATTCATCGCGTCGTCGCCAATGATCTTCACTTTTGTTAGCCACTGAGATTTGTAGGTGTACGCTTCTATCGAACCGTCTTTGTTGGGAGCCATACGGAAGGTAGGTACTGTGCCTGGATTTGTCTTTTCTGTGTAGAGCTTGACGCCCGCAGAGTCGATATTCGCGGTATATTGCAAGTATCCGTGGAATAAGCCACTGATCCAATCAACGGCTTGTGGATCTTGGGTTTGCATTTCTTCACGCGTTAACGCTTGGTAGCCATCTAAACCATGTCCGTTTGCTTTTGCTACACCCATGTAAGCTTCAAAAGCGGCAGCAAAATATTCGTGGGAATATGAAGGGCCCGTTTTTTTAACACTTTCAGGATCGAAGTCGTCCGATTTCCAATCGTCCCAGTCATACTGAGTAGGGCGCCACACCGTCGGTTTGCCCGATTGAATATCGTTATAGATGCTTAACGCATGAGCTTGAATGTCATTTTGCAGTGCCGCAGTCGCCGTGTTAGGTGCAATACCTTGCGCTTGGACCAAGTGTAAAATTTCTTCAAAAGCGGCGTCTCGTTCGGCTTTTTTGCCAAGATTGGCGCAGTAATCGGCAAAATTACTCATGTAATGGCAATCGCCTTCAACTGTCAGTTCTCGATACATTAAAGATTGGCTATTCCTTAGCCAGTTTGGTGTTTCTTTACTAGTTACTAATGTTGACGCGATAGATGTGACAAGTGTATCCATATCATCTTCGTTAAGTACCATCATGCTTACAACAAACTTTTCTAGAGAACTCGTATCAAAAGAGTGTGCTAAGCCCGAGTTTGTAACTGCGTCGTTCAGTTTGTCTTGGCGAATCAGTTCGTTGATAAAGATTTTGGTTAAAATCTCATCATTCTGTTCGTCGTTTTCGGTCAGCATTAGTGTGGCATCACGCTCGGCTAATGTCTTAGCGATACGAGACTTGTCAGCACCGTACTTAGAGTCTGGTTGGTTTGTGAGAAGGTGTTGGATGATTTTGGCTGCACGAAAGATTTTTTCATTATTCGCACCGTCATCAACAGCCACAATGTGAAATGTATCGTTGTTGTTTGCTTCGGAAAGGGAGATTTTCACATAGTGGGTGAAGCCCGAATCAGCAGCCACTTTTAACTTGGCTGGAAACTTTGTAGAAACGACAGTTGGGATTGTGACAGTGCTCAATGTTGGCATTGGTGGTGTTGGAGGTGTCGTTGTCGATGGTTTCGAATTAGATTCACTGCCGCCACAAGCAGTTAGACTTATCGCGCAAAATATGGCTAAAGGTGTTAATTTGGAATATCTCATTTCATGTTACTCGTAGACTTTATTAGAGCAGGAAACTTAGAAGCAACATAAAGTCCTGTCTATATAAGCAAACTAAGTCATATATGTTGATATTATTTTTTGGTAAGACCTATTATTCGATATATTTAAAAATATAGTGGATTTTTATTCCGAATTTTATTTTCTATGTGAAGCTATATTCTGATAATGAATAAAACCTCAGGTTATTGCATGGCTTTAGGGGTATAGAATGATTAGGATTATCGTATATGTATGGTTTGTAAGCGTATGTAAGCCTGCGTTTTATTAAAATTATCATTTAAGTAGGTTGCGCAGTATAGGACGAGCGATATACTCCCTCCATCATATTGGTGGAGTAAATGATTCATGGTGGGTAATACAATCTTACTGATAGAAGACGACTCTGAGATTGCTCGATTAACCAAAATGTACCTCGAAGCCGAGGGGTATACGGTAACTGTCATCGATAACGGTCAAAATGCATTAGAAACGATTAGGGGACTCAAGCCTGACCTAGTGCTGTTAGATTTGATGTTACCAGGAAAGAATGGCGCAGAAATATGCCAAGAGGCGCGTAAGTTTTATCATGGTGTTATCATTGTTTTGACTGCGACCGATGATGAAATGAGCGAGGTGAGCTTATTTAAGTTCGGTGCTGATGATTACCTTACCAAACCGATAAAAGGCAATATCCTTCTCGCCCGTATTGAAGCAGCGTTGCGTCGCTATTGTCGTCAAGTTGATATCGTTGAAGAAGAAAAGCTGAGTCGATATGGCATTAGTCTTTGTCTTCGTCGCTCCCAAGCATTTTATTTGCAAAAAGATATTGGTTTAACGAGTTCTGAGTTTGAAATTTTAGAGCTCCTGATGCTGAATGTCGATAAGCCAGTATCTCGTGAATCATGTTGTCGTCTTGCCCGAGGCATTGAATACTGCATTACTGATCGTTCGATTGATATGCGTATATCCTCGCTAAGGAAGAAATTCTCCAAGGCTCATATCCATACGGCTACCATTAAAACCATACGTCACCACGGCTACATGCTGACAGGTAAATGACGCGTGTTTTCCCTGTTTACTCGTCTATATGTGGGGTTAGTAACCGGCCTTGCGCTGACAGTTGCTTTGTTTCTCTTTATAGGGGAAGAGTACATGCGCAAAACAGAAGTCGGTGTTTTTTTGAACGATGGTGCTTATTTTGTCGATCAATACATTGAGCAACGAGGTACTCCGGATTCTCTCTACAAGAAGTTAACCGAAAACGGCAAGCAAGATTTCTTTATCTTTGATTTAACATTGGTTGAAAACTGGGACGGATCACCGCCTTGTCGAGATTGTAATCTGCTGTACCGAATGCAAGGGATACCTGTTTATCTTATTGACGGCAGTACCTATGCTGCGGTATTCCCTTTGCCTAACACTTCGAAGAGTTTAGTTTTCAAAGAAAAAACGGACTTCTTTAGCCCACACGTTGATTGGAATGAAGATTCTGAGATTGTATTTATACTTACTCTGCTTTTGGTTGTTGTATGCAGTTTAGGCATTATGGTTTACATACCTGTACGACGTCTTGACCGCCAAATTCGGCAACTAACGGCTGCGCAACAACAATTTGGTTCTGGTGAGTTGAATACGCGAGTCGATCTAAAGCAATTTTCGCAACCCGTGAAAGAGCTCGCCCAAGGCTTCAACTGCATGTCTGAAGAGATTGAGAGACGAGTACGCCAAACACACATCTTTACTCAAGCTATTCCTCATGAAGTGCGCACTCCGCTGAGTCGTATTCAGCTAGCGACGGATTTAGCTCGACAAACGAGTGGTGAAATGCAGGCAGAGTTACATGACGATATTGAACGATACGTTGATGTAGTGACGGATTTAACATCCGACATCGTCATGCTGTCTCGCTTGAGTGTGAAAAACCACTCATGGATCGATTCTGTTGAAACCATGGAACTGCCACTTTGGTGTAAAAGCCGCATGAGTTACCTAGGCTTAGAGTCCGCCATGTTGAGAGCAGAGAATGAACTCGCGAACCAATTGATTCACTTTCAGCCTACTTTGGGTAACCTCGTCCTCGATAATTTACTGCAAAACGCCAAGCGTTATGGTGAATCCTGCGTTGAGGTGACGATTCGAACGGTAGCGGATTGCTGGAGCATCGATATTGAGGACGATGGTCCGGGCATCCCTGAGGCGATGCGAGAAGAAGTATTTATGCCATTTTCGCGCTTAGACAAAAGCCGCAACGCCGACATGAAAGGCTTTGGTTTAGGGCTTGCCATCGCTATCAGTGCAGCGCGGCAACTGGGGTGGGAGCTTTCTGTCGGCGAGAGTCACTTAGGCGGCGCACGTTTTACGGTGCTTATTCCTGCCAACGGTTAGAGTAGGCACTGCGGTAGTCTGGCTCTGCGATACCTTCATACAAATCGTCACAAGCTTGCAGTGGACCTACGACGGTTCGGTAGGGTAGGACACCTGCCCAAACAGGGATGTCCATGTCTTCCGCATCGTCGTTGACGCCAAAATTGCTGATTTTCACTGATGCCTCCGTGAGCGGGATACGCAGTAGCATGGTGGCTTTGAGTTCTTTTTCATTACTCAAACGGACTTGTTCTGTTCTCCCCGGAGCGATCTGTTCAATAAAGTGATTCAGCAACCTGTCTTTCTCTTGGTTATCTTCCACCACCTCAAACTGGCCAAAGACCACAGCACTGCGATAATGCGCACTGTGGTGAAACGCACTTCGAGCCAATACCCAACCATCAAACAAAGTAAAGGTTAAGCACGTTTGCACTCCTTGTTTGAGTGAGCGTAACAGTCGACTGTTGTTGGCACCATGGATATACACGTAATCATCGACGCGCCATGCCAGCATAGGGATGACCACAGGGCCTGACTCGTTGGTTATCGCAATATGAGCGATTAGGCTTTCATCTATGATGGCGTGCAGTTTGCTAACATCAGAGACGGCTTTATGTGCGCCTTTCTTAATTTCCGTTCTATTGGTGTTGGATAGCATTTTCTCTCCTTGTTTGCTCACGATTACGAGCGATTGATCCTCATTCTTTGATTGCAATGTAGCGTTTAACTGGTAGCTTAAAGAGAGCCAGTTTTAACTAATAGATGGATCCAGTTTGTCTTTGATTGATATCGGTGACCTGCATTTAAAAGACAGTGATGGAACGCGTCAGCAAGCGTTGTTTTTTGCTATTCGCAAGAAAATTGTTCAAGGACTGTGGATGAAGAATGGGAAGCTGCCTTCTACGCGGAAGCTTTCACAAGAGCTTAATCTAAGTAGGAACACCGTGATTTCTGCCTACGAACAGTTAGTGGCGGAAGGGTACTTGAACAGCCAAAAAGGTTCTGGTTTTTATGTTGCCGTAGAACTGCCAGAGCAGTACTTGCCTGAACCTAGTTCAGTTCAGAGAGACTCATCACCGAAAGCTCACTTTGATATCAACCGCGCATTTGCACCGGGTGTGCCGGATTTGGACGCATTTCCGATGGCGCAATGGCAAAAGTTACTCACTCGCCATATGTCTCGTACTTGCTTGTTGGGGAATCAAGATATTCAGGGTAGTTGGGCATTGCGCTGTGCTTTAGCTGACTACCTCGCATCAAGCCGTTCAGTGAATTGTTCTCCAGAGCGCATTATTATTACCTCTGGGGCGCAGCAAGCGTTGTCGATTGCGACGATGGTAGTGCTCAAACAAGGTGATAAGGTTCTGATAGAGCAACCAGGTTACGCGCAAATGCGGAAGTTGATTCAGTTCCAAAACTATCAATTTGAGCCTTTGTTCGTAACAGAGAAATTAGGTTTTGATGTGGAAGCGGTGACCTCAAGCGATGCCGATGCGCTGTATATTACACCAAGTAATCAATATCCGATGGGTACCACACTCAATACCGAGCAAAGAGGAAAGATCATCAACTGGGCGGTCGAACAATCAAGTTGGATCATCGAGGATGATTATGACAGCGAATTTCAGTTTGCTCATCGTCCCTATACCAGCTTACAGGGGCTAGCAGCTCAAATGGGTCGAGATGATCGTGTGTTGTATGTGGGTTCCTTCAGTAAAGTGATGTTTAACGGATTGCGGCTTGGCTACCTTGTAGTTCCTGAACGCTTAGTAGAGCAATGCTTAGTGGTTAAGGATGCGTTAAGTGGTGATTCGCCGACGCATACACAAGAAGCATTGGCAGACTTTATTACTGAAGGTGGGTTATTACGTCATATTCGAAAAATGCGTCGACTGTACAAAACTAAGCATGAACAGATGCATGTATCCATTCAACAGCATTTTGGCGACCGTGTTTGCGTCGTTAGCCAAGCGGCGGGGCTTCATGTTACGTTGAAATGGCAAGGCGGTATGGATGAGCAGCGTTTTATAAAACTAGCAGAGCATGAAGGGATCATCTTGCGACCTTTGAGCTATTATGAACACCCAGATTTTCAAGCACGTCACTGGCATGGTGCCGTGCTTGGTTACGGCAATATCGCGTTAGAGAACATAGACGCTGGTATCCAACGTTTAGCTCACATATTTCGAAATGGGAAGCGATGACTATTCAACTACACGTGTTTGTCGCTTATGTCGCCACTGTTTCCAAGGCAGTAAAAGTAGAGTAAAAATGCCAAGTGCATAAAACATTGACCAGCCTAAACATATAAAAACACCGGTACAAAGCAGTAGGGACAGTCCCGCGAGTGTTTTACCAAATCCTCGAAGCAATTTGAAAGCGGCTAACATCGCCAACATGTAAACCAGAACGAATACACTGTTTGCGAGTTTTAGGAAAAACTCCAGATCGAGCTGTGATAGGGTTCCTATCACACAAGATATCAATAATATGCCGCCAACTAATATGGTGGCTGAGAAAGGGACACCACGACGTGAAATCTTGGCTAGTGGACTAGAAGGACGATGTTCACGAGCTTGAGCCCAGACCATTCGCGCTAGGCTCTGTGTGTATAAGTTAACGCTCGCGAAACAAGCGGAGAAACCTATCAAGCTGATTATCCATTTGGCTCCATCGCCTAGTAGTTGGGCACTAAGCCAGGGGATGGATGCGTTATCAAATTGAGCGTTACCATACGCGCCAAATTTTAAAATAACGACAGAGCATGCCCAATAGGTAGCCCCTGCTACAAAACAACCGACCACAATGGCAATAGGGAAATCTCTTTGAGGGTTTTTGAACTCTTCCCCCATATGGGCAAAAGCCTCTGTGCCAACAAAACACCAGAACATCACGCCTAACGCTGCGGTAATAGGCCAAATTGACTCTTGTGTGATGGCGGGCATCACAAGATCGGCGCTGTTAACGTCGCCTTTCCATAAAAATGCGCCAACAAGTGCGAAGACACTCAAAGCAATAAGAGTTTGTAAATGACCTGATGATTTTGTGCCCATCAAGTTGACGAACACAAGTAGTACTACCGTCAGAATTTGTGCAAACAGATTGTTGCTAATAGGTTCTGGCAATATTTGTTGTAGGAAGCCTGCGGCGAGTGCAATCGCGGCCGGAACCCCTACCGGAATGACACTAACAAATAGCCAAGCGACACTACTTTCCAGTTTGGTGTTAAAGGCTTTGCGTACAAAAAAGGCTGTTCCGCCCGCGTTGGGGTATCGTTTACCCAGTTGAGCAAAAGTCAGCGCAATAGGACAAATCGCGATGAACAATAAAATCCAAGCCCATAGTGAAAAATGGCCAGCTATACCTGCTGCGATAGCCGGGATCATAAACAGCCCCGTTCCCATTAATGTGGTGGATAACTGTGCGATACCTGATGTGAGTGAAATGTCTTTTTTGAGCTCTTCCATGCGAATTGATTCATCCAATGTTATGAGGCTTATTACGAAAAAGCTTGTGGCTTCTGGTTATTTCGTTTTATGTGTTTAAGCGATGCTATTTATGTGCTGAGTACTTAAGTTGGGAATTTGATTTCAATGTGTTATCTATTTTCTGTTGAAATGGATAACAGCACTCATCTCATGCCCGCCAAATAGCATATCCAAAATGTTAATAACAAAATGATTTACTAAACCGTCAATATGACGGTTGTTTTAAATAATTCCAACAAAATGTTGGTTTCTTATGCAGTTAGAATCGGTATAGAATGAGAAAAATAAGGAAAGCTTGGTAACGGTATGGACAAGTTTGATCATAAGATTGTGGATCTGCTCAGGCACAACGCTCGGCTGTCGGTGACTGAAATTGCGGATAAAGTAAACCTTTCTCGTTCTGCGGTAACGGCCCGTATTCGCAAGCTAGAGCATGACAAAGTGATTCTAGGGTATCACGCTGAAATTGCGCCTTCGGGTGGGGATTCGATTTGCGCCTATTTTGCCTTAAAGTTCGATAAATCAACCTCTACGTATTATTGCGAATCATACGCGGACGAGTTATACAAAATTGATGGCGTAAAATGGTGTCATGCGATCAGCGGTGAGACGGACATGATGGTTTTTGTCGAAGTGCCTACGATGGCTCGCTTGAACGAAATCAGAGATCAAATTCAACGATATCCAGAGCTTCGAAACCTGATGACTCATACCGTCTTAGCTGAATTCTTTAACACGACTGGGAACCTGTTTGTGAAGTGACCATGAATGGATGCCATGTTGAAAACCCTTCTGAGCGAATATGTTAAACAACATTAATTTGAATCTACTTAGATCCTTGCATGTACTTTTAGAGGAGTGTCATGTCAGCCGGACCGCAGACCGTTTGCACATTACGCAGTCTGCCGTCAGTCGACAGCTTGCACAATTGCGCGATCTGTGTGGTGACCCACTGCTTATTCGTCAAGGTAATCAACTGATACCAACGCCACGAGCAATAGCGTTAAAATCAAAGCTTGATGCATTACTGGCTGAGTTTGACCATTTACTCGATGACCAACCTTTTGAGCCGCGGCAGTGGCAAGGTGAGCTTGTTATTGCTTCTAGTGACTACGTGGCGCAATACGTATTGCCCGATATTGCCTCTCACTTGGGTGAACAAGCGCCACAGCTAGATATGGCGTACCGACTGTGGCAACCCAACTTTCTTGATAAACTTCATGAGACGGGCATCCATATCGCGTCTTCTATGTATCCAGAAAAACCACAGAGTGTGTCGAGCGTTAAAATTGGTGAGGATTCATCAGTCTGTTTGATGAAATCTTCTCATCCGTTAGCAAAGCAGGACCAGATCAGTGTTGAAGACTTGATTTCATATTCACACATCAAAGTGACTGGCGGCGGAGACAAAGATTCCTACACTGATTTAGCATTGAAAGAGCTAGGGCACACCCGCCACGTTACCTTTAAGGTTCCATTCTTCTCTGCTGCGATCAATCGCTTAGTTGCAAGTGAGCACCTGATGGTGGCTCCTGAACATATTGCCGTTAACCTCGCTAAGCATTGGGACTTAACCCATAAAGCATTACCACTCGAAACACCTATTCATCAATATTGGTTAATGTGGCACCCCAAATACGACACGGATCCTGCGCATAAATGGGTGCGAGAAGAGATTCGCTCAGTAATGCAAATTTCTGAATATTCCATTCGCTAATACGTACACCGTTTAGCTATGACTTGAAGTCATGATTAGTATGAATAACTTTGATTTCTAATTATACCTCTTCCGTTGATAGAGTGAGCTTCAAAGAGGGGAGATTCTTATGACACTAACAGTTTGGTTATCACTTTTTACCGTGTGTTTATTAGGGGCTATGTCACCAGGTCCCAGCTTAGCTATTGTCGCTAAGCACTCGTTGGCTGGTGGACGTATCAATGGATTAGCTGCGGCTTGGGCTCATGCGTTTGGCATTGGTATATATGCGTTTATTACCTTGATTGGGCTCGCTGTTGTTTTGCAGCAAAGCCCGATGCTGTTCAAGACGATTAGCCTTGTGGGTGCGGCATATCTTGCGTATTTAGGGTTTAATGCTTTGCGTTCAAAAGGTGGTGTGGCTGCGAAGTTGGAGTCAGGTGAGGAAACAACGGTAATCCAGTCTGCGCGAGAAGGCTTTTTTATCTCGATTTTAAGTCCCAAAATTGCTTTGTTTTTTATCGCATTATTCAGTCAGTTTGTCGCGCTCGGTAATGATTTGAGTAATCAGATGATCATTGTTGCCACGCCGTTTGTTGTGGATGGGCTTTGGTACACCTTTATTACCCTAGTGCTATCGAGCTCTAAAGTCGTTGACAGAATTCGCTCTAAGGCAGTGTTGATTGATCGTTTGTCAGGAGTAGTACTCATGCTGCTGGCTCTTAGAGTGGTCGTAACGGTATAGACAAGCTCGCAAGACAGAAATACTAAAAGCAGCCCGTGTGGCTGCTTTTTTGTCTACTCTCAGTAACCCTTACACAATTTACGTAATTCTGACGCTAAACGTTGCTAAAATTAATATTGTCAATAGTGTTACTTTGGTTCATGTTCTCATTTGCTGTGAAAGCTACTTTCCAACGCATTGTTATAATGAGAACGATAGCCACTTAACGTTAATACTAACAGTGTCGCATATTAAGTCGAGAGTGCTTTATTGGATAAAAACGGACTTTCCTCTTACTTACCCTATGAAAGGGGTAGAGACTTCATGACTGTTTAGAAGGTGAGAGCAATATGCAAAGAATAGTAGATTTAGCTCCAGTAGTAATTTTGACCAGTGTTTGCAGCGTTGCTTGGATATTCTTTTCAACAAAGAGCATTTGGGTGTTTTTTGAACTGTTTGTATTTACGATGCTTGGCTTTGGCCTTTTGTACGGGTTACTACAAAAGGCTGATCCTAAACACTTTGACTTTGTTTTAAATCACATCGATGAAATTAAGAAGGAAGGCAAAGATGCTTGCCTAAGCGGCGCTCCGAAAGAATCCAACCCATACTCTGGTGTCGATGGTGATTTATGGGAGGCTGGTTACACAGCCTCCTACAACAAAAAGATAAAGCAATAAACCGCTAGGTGTTTATTCAATATTGTGCTTTTCAAAAAAGCACCCTGCCATTTTAAGGACAGGGTGAAAGCAAGAAGTTTCTCAGGAGCGGTCGGGGGAGAGAAACTCATCTAAATCTTATTTACTTACCGGCGAACCTCTTCAAATTCACCTTCAATCGCATCTGCTTTACCTGTATTAAATTCATATTCTTCGTGCATTTCTCTCTGCATTTTCTTGACGCGCTTTTCAATACGCTTGCCGGTAATTAATGCTGCGATGGTCAACGGAATCGCAATGATCAAGCTAAATACTAACGTAAAAAAGCCGGTAATCAGTGCTAGTGCAGTTACAATAATCCGATTCATAATCATGACCTCTCTGTAATTTATGTGCTCAGATTAATGCTGTGAACATGAACAAAACATGAATGCTGACGTTCACTTTGTCCGGAGAGTGTCAAATGAATGAAACGAAAAAACGCCTGAGGGTGATCAGGCGTATAAACGGGGAAAAATATTAGTAATGCGCATGGCGCTTATTATTTAGAACAAATATGAGATATTGTCCGCTACGCTATGTGGTTAACGTTGTGGAGCAAAGTTCACCTATCGAGGGAATGTTTGGTAACGAACACCCATCATTTGTTCCATACAGTGCACAACTTGGCAGCTGTAACCGAATTCGTTGTCGTACCAGATGTAAAGTACACAACGCTTGTCTTGTGCGATAGTCGCTTGACCATCTACGACGCCTGCATGACGAGAACCAACTAAGTCAGTTGATACAATTTCTGTTGAATCGGTGTAGTCAATCTGTGCCGAAAGCTCAGAGTTCAACGCCATTTCACGCAAGTAATCGTTCAGTGAATCACGGTCTACGTCTTCACCTAAGTTTAGATTAGCGACTGCCATAGATACGTTTGGTGTCGGTACGCGAATCGCGTTGCCTGTTAGCTTGCCTGCAAGCTCTGGCAATGCTTTAGCAACTGCTTTTGCCGCACCTGTTGAAGTCAGAACCATGTTTAGTGAAGCACTACGTCCGCGACGGTCACCAGAGTGGAAGTTGTCGATCAAATTTTGGTCGTTTGTGTATGAGTGCACGGTTTCAATATGGCCAGAAAGAACACCATATTTATCGTTCAGAGCCTTAAGGACTGGCGTGATTGCATTTGTTGTACAGCTTGCCGCAGAGATGATGGTGTCATCTTCTTTAATTACCGACTCATTTACACCGAATACTACGTTTTTGATGTCACCTTTACCTGGTGCTGTTAGCAGTACTTTCTCTGCGCCTTTACACGCTAAGTGTTGGCTCAGGCCTTCAGAATCACGCCAAACACCTGTGTTATCAACAACTAGCGCGTTATTGATACCGAAAGCTGAGTAATCCACTTCGCTTGGGTTATTTGCGTAGATGATTTGGATGTAGTTGCCGTTAACGATCAGTGCTTTACGCTCTTCATCGATAACAATGCTACCGTTGAACTGACCGTGAACTGAGTCACGACGCAACAAGCTAGCACGCTTCTCCAAATCGCCTTTTTTACCGCCACGAACCACAATCGCACGTAGTCTTAGTGGGTAACCTGGACCACTTTTCTCAATGAGAAGGCGAGTAAGTAGTCGACCAATGCGACCGAACCCGTAAAGAACCACATCACGCGCTTTCAATGAAGAATCTGCGTCGCGAGCGCCATCAAGTGCAGTGATAAGGAAATCGTTTAGAGAGCTTGTATCGTCATGTTCATTCCAGTACATAGTTGCCAATTGGCCAACATCGACACGGCATGAAGAAATGCTCATTTCACAAAGCGCTTGAATAATAGGCATCGTGTGCTCAAGCGAAAGTGGGTTACCGGTATAACGTCTTACAACGCGATGAGTTTTGAGAATGTCTATAGTAGTAGCATTAATAAGCGTTTTACCAAACAGAACCACTTCGATTCCTTTTTGACGATATAGCTTACCAATTAGAGGGGAAATAGATTCAGCAATCGTTTGGCTAGTTTGCCAGTCTTGGAGATATTTCTCTGGACTCATTGTTGTATTAGACCTTTCACGTTTTGGGGGCTAACCATACTCTCTGCTGTTGCCTCTTCGGCAGCGTGCAAGAGTGTGGTGGGTTATGTAATCGGGTTGTAATAGTTATGTGTGCGGATTCTAAGGTCGGAGTCCTTATTCTGCTAGGAAAATTAAATCCAGTGTAAAACACTACTTAAGGGGACGTTAGTGGTGGATTAATGTGACTAAAGCAGTGGTTTTCACGTATTGACATTTAGAAAGTAACTTACTTTTTTTGCGATGATAACGTTTGCTTTCAAATTAGTTTTGTTGACAAAAATGGATATTTTGCATTTTTGTGTGATTTGACTCGATAAGGCAACTCAATAGGTAAACATACAATAGATGATTTCCTGAAAAGTGATGCGACTCTTAGTTGTGAGTGAAACTTTATTGTTTGCATCCAACTTTAAGATCAAAAAATATGACTTGAATCACAATTGCCACTTCATTAGCCGATGATAAAATACTCACAATAACCATAATCTAGGTAGGTGAATGTTGTTTGAAAGTAACAATGTCGTATATGCCTTTCAATGCAAGAAACTAGTCTAATATTAAATAAACGGATGAAATCAACCATTAGGCTGATGGATGTTGAGATTATCAATAAAAACACGCTTAGCACTCCTCGCACTATTACCCGCTGTGGTAATAGTGGTGTTTGCAGTTCAGCAGTTTTCTGATAATGCGTTGCGCGTGAGCCGTCTCAATCAAACGGTTAGCAATATTCAAGGTTTCCAATTGATATCCAAGGCCTCCCACTTTATTTACTCCATAGAGAAAGTACGCCGACAGCCTGATCTTCAAGTCTCTGCAGCCATTAATATTGAAGAACAAGGTGAAGTTATTTCTTCTTTGCATCAAAAGTTTGTGTGTAACCCTAATACTGCTGAGTATGCTGATGAACTGAAAGAAGCCATGCAGGGGGTATTGTCAGGTAGATTGAGTGAGATGGACGACCTGGGTGATTGGGCATTTCAACAGCTCCAAAATATGTCGCGCTCTTTGTTGCAAAATCATCAATGGTATGGCAGTGACGACGGCATTCGCATGCAAAATTTTATTGCCTACCTTGCTCAGCTCTCTTTTTGGACACAGAAAGAAGCTTGGCTGACGAACCGTTTAGTCCAAGACCCTGAGAGTCGGCTAAGTCAAAGTATGTTTTATCAGGCGATTGACCGACAGCAGCAAAATTTGGATGCGTTTTTAAACTTAGGTGGGTCATACGAGCAAGTGGATAAATTGCTTGGCTTGTTTACTTCGCCGAGATATCAGAGAAGCTTGGCGTCTCGCGGACAATTAATGTCAGGAGACATGTCACAAAGTGACTACGCCGCGTATTTAAAAGAACTCGATTTTCGTGTGCAGCGCTTACAAGTGCTCATTGATGGGTTCACCAAACAAACTGAGCAGTCGCTTCTCACGCAGGTTCATGAACAAAAGGCCAATATAGCGATGATCAGTTTTGGCGTCGCCTTAGTGGTTATCCTGCTTTGTTGGCTCGGATTTAGTACTTGGTTCCGAGTTAACAGCAAACTCGATGCGATCATTCATACTTTAAACGCGTTGATCAACTCCGAAGAGAAGCAAACAAAAGTCAAAGTTGATGGAAGTGATGAACTGACCATTTTTGCTCAGCAAGTGAATCGAGTGGTTGAAGAAATGCAGAGACAAACTGAAGAAATACTGCATGCAAAAGAGTCAGCAGTATCGGCTAATCGTGCAAAATCTGTGTTTCTTGCCAACATGTCACATGAAATACGCACGCCCCTTAACGGGATCATGGGCATGACAGAAATACTCTCTCAAAGTGAGTTGTCTTCGCATCAACAAGAAGTTGTTGATGACATTGACTCCTCATCTCAAACGCTGCTTACTTTACTTAACGATATATTGGATCTCTCTAAAATCGAGTCTGGACGATTGGAGCTGTCACTAGTAGAAGCGGATATCCGAGAAGTCGTGTATCAGTCGATGATTTTATTCCAATCCAAAGCAACATCTAAACAGCTAAAGTTAGGTATTAATTTAGCTGAAAATATCCCCATTCGCGTGATGGTCGATGATCATCGTGTCAAACAGGTAGTTACGAATCTGGTATCGAATGCGGTTAAGTTTACCGAAAGTGGGCATGTATGCGTTGATGTTAGTTATGAAGAGTTACCTGAGAAAGAACGTGGAGTGCTGACGTTTAAAGTAGAAGATACCGGAATAGGCATTGATCAAGATAAGTTAACCACGATTTTTGAACCCTTTACTCAGGAAGATGAAGGAGTGTCGAGGCAATTTGGCGGTACAGGGTTGGGTTTGGCAATTTGTTGTCAGCTTGTGTCGATGATGGGGGGCAAGCTCGTAGCAACATCTACAAAAGGAGTGGGCACATGCTTTGAATTCTCGATTGAGGTTGAAGCAATTCCGGTGTTTGGCTGGCGTTCTGAGGTGATTAATAAAGGGCTTTTGATCTGCTCAAATTACGACTACGCCGACCAAGTATTAAAAGAGTGTCGCTTAGCGAAAATCAATCTCTTTGGTGTTAATAATGTGAATGAAGTGCAAGCGATAAATGATGACTTTGATGTCATATTTCTGTGCCACAGTAACGACGCTAATACCGATGAAATCTTGGATAATCTATCATTTAATTACGATCTTCGCCGTGTGATTATTTGCCAGCATCATTTATCCACTCCCTACGAAAATGCAGAAAAAGTACATGCCGTACTCACATTACCTTTCCTTGGCAATCGATTTAAGCATGTCATTGATGATTTAGCTAAGGTTGAAAAGACTATATCAAGTGACAATGTCACCAATAATGTTGTCAGCTCTGAATATCGAGCGTCGCGCTCTCATCGGAGGATCTTAATTGCGGAGGATAACTTGATGAACCAGAAAATAGCGAGTTTCTTTCTGGATAAAGCAGGTTATGACTATTTGATAACAAGCAACGGTCAAGAAGCGTTAGAAGCCATCACAAAGGGAGAAGAATTCGATGCAATTTTAATGGACTGCATGATGCCCGTGATGGATGGACTGACCGCGACGAAAGAAATTCGTCGTTGGGAAAAGAAAGCAGGACGTGAAAAAACGATGATTATCGCACTCACTGCGAGTGTTTTGGAAGAAGACATCCACAACTGTTTTGCGGCAGGCATGGATGCTTATTTACCTAAGCCGTATAAATCGAACCAGTTGTTTGAGCTCTTTAGTGAATTAAAACTCGCCTAGCTAACATTTCAACTTAGACAAGGTGTCAAAACGATTAAGCCCCATTTCAGGGGCTTAGTTCTGATTATTCATCGTTACGCGTTGGCTTGAGCGCCTGCGAGTTTGCGTATGGTTTGGCGATAGGTTAGGTATGCGGAAACACCAGCTAACAGGTTGCCGATACAAGCGCCTAAGAGTAAACCTCGGATTCCATCCATTTGAGCGCCAACCCACAAGCACGGTAGGAAAAAGACAAACAAGCGCAGCGCTGAAATAGTGAGCGCGGTGTAAGATTTGCCTAATGCATTACAAAGAGAAACCATTAGCATACAAACCCCTAACGAACCCAAACTGATCGGCACTATCAGTAAATGCATTTCCAAGACTTGCTCCACTTGCACATCACTTGTCATCAATAATGCGAGTGGGTTTGCGACGGCAAATGTAATGGCAGCAATCAAAAGTTGGAAACCTAGAATGAATTTTACGGCAATACTGACGAGCCTTTGGATATCTTCATAGTTCTTTGCTCCAAGTAAGCGTCCAACCATTGGAGGCATAGACATTGTCAGCGCCAAGACCGAAACGATAGCAAAGAACTCATAGCGTGAACCAAGTGCCCAAGCGGCGACTGCTGCGGTTCCAAAGCTTGCCAATAATTTTGTTGCTAGCATGGAAGACAACGGTGGCAGCAGTTGGCTAATCATCGCGGGGCCCATAATGTTACCGATAGATGCAACACTTTTGGCTACGTTAAGATCTTGCCATTGTGTCGTTGCCCAGTGATTCTTTTTCACGCGAGGAGCGACGACTAAAATACCAAACCCAAAAGCGACGATGGTTGCTATTGCCGCTCCGTTAATACCCAAGTCAAACGTGAAAATAAATAGCGGATCGAGTACAAGGTTCACGCCGCTGGTTATCATCATCATTGTGCCAGGTAACATTGTATTGCCATTAGCTCGGCAGATACTGTAATAAAAATACAAAACCGCACCAGTCCATGAGCTTAATAACCACCAAGGCCAGTAACTGTCGATTATCGGCATAACAGATTCTGGAGCGCTTAATAGAGCTAAAATGGGGTAGCGCAAAAGCCAAATTAGCCCGCCAAAAATAGCGACACCAATTGAGCCGATCATCAATACCAATCCGCCAAGTTGTTTGGCATACCGACTTTCATTCGCCCCAAGAGCTTTAGAAATGACCGCTGTCGTTGCGATCCCTAGACCGACTTGAATGCCGATAATGACCATTTGCAAAGGCAGAGTGAAACCTTGAGCGGCTAACGGTAAAACGCCGAGCTGACCGATAAACGCGCTATCCACAAGCTGAAAGCTCATTAAAGACAGAACGCCAAAAAGCATTGGCCAGGTCATTGTAAATAATTGTTTTGCAAGCGTTGGTTGTGTACTTGTCGTAGTTGAAGACATAGAAAGCTGAATGCGTTAGGAATAAGAGTTAGATTGATTGTACACGGCGGTTAGTTTAGAGACAAAAATAAACCCCGAGGAAGATATTCTTGCTCGGGGTTCGAAAATCTAGCTTACGCGTTTATTTTTTGCCGCTAGTTTGCTTGTCTTCTTCAGTCAGCTCACGAATGCGACGGCTGATGTCACGACGTGCTTTAGAGATCTCAGCGCTTTTAATGATGTGGTCATCAACACGATCTTCATAGTCTGCTTTCATATTTTTGATGATTGCGACGATTTCATCGTGAGTCATTTCTGGTTTGATGTAGTCTAGAAGGTTTTCTAGAAGATCAACACGTTTACGGTTATCACGAACTTTCTTCTCGTTATCAAGAAGCTCACGTTTTAGTTTGTTTTTACGACGAGCTTGGTTAACGATTTCAAATACGCTACTCATAGTTCTCTTTCCTAATTTTATGAATATCTTCCTCGATTAAAGCACAACATCCAGTGGCATAACAGTCTTTAGATCAATAGCAATGCAGAGTTGAACATTTCTCAACCAATTGCGTTGTGTCCATATAATCGTGCTGCTTTCTTCGAGTTTTGGCCAACATCGTAGAATCCATCGATTCATTGTCATAACGTGGCCTTCACTATATTATCAACACTATTGAATGCAAAATGATGAACTTGATATGGACTCTGGTAACACTGCGGAGCAAGTAAATAGTCAAGATAATGAGCAAGTCACTCGCTCTGTGGCTGAAAAGTTAAAAACGGCGTATATCAACGCTCGCGAGCAACTCGAAATCATCGAAGTTGAGCTTAATCGTTCAAAAATAATGATGGTCGACCAAGATGGCAATTTGACGAGAGTGCCGATTCTCTCGGAGCATTGATACCTGACCCTATTCGTAAGGGGTGTCAGGTCTTACGCTATGCTTTAGCCTGACACCAACACCTGAACCGCTAACGCTTCTTGCACTGCTGTGTGAATTTATGGCGTATGATTTCGAAGCGATTTAGGTACAAAGTCAAATGCAAAAATAATAAGGAAATGCATTATGAAAGTTGAGCTAACGGCAATTGAAGCACGAGTTATTGGTTGCTTGATCGAAAAAGAAGTCACTACCCCAGATCTTTACCCCCTCAGCCTAAACGCATTAACCAACGCGTGTAATCAAAAAAGCAACCGTGATCCCGTGATGTCACTCTCTGAGTCAGACGTTCTCGATGCCGTTGATGCTCTTATTGAGCGCAGGCTCGTCAGTGACGAAAGTGCGTTCAACAGCCGCGTCAGCAAGTATCAACACCGTTTCTGTAATACGGAATTTGGTGATTTAAAGCTGACAGAGCAGGAGAAGGGCATTGTATGCTGTATGCTTTTGCGCGGTGCTCAAACACCTGGGGAAATTCGTACTCGTACTAATCGTCTCGCGACATTTCATGATGTAAAAGAAGTGGAAACGGTCCTTGAGCATTTAGCAAGCGAAGAGAAAGGACCATTAGTGGTCAAATTACCACGTGAGGCTGGTAAGCGGGAGTCGCGTTATATGCATTTGTTCTGTGGTGATGTTGATGCGTCCGAACTTGCAGCGCCTGTGTCTGCTGCAAGCTCGAGCTCCGATCGAGTAAGTCAGCTAGAGCTCGAAGTCGCTCAGCTGAAAGAAGAGCTGGATGAATTAAAAGCTAAGGTTGAGTCACTGCTTTCATGATGGAAAATACAACGCAGCGTTGGAGTGTCTACCTGATACGAAATAACCGCAACGCGTTGTATTGTGGTGTTACCAATGATGTTGAACGAAGATTCAATCAGCACCAAACCGGAAAAGGAGCGAAAGCTTTGAAGGGAAAAGGCCCTTTGGTATTGGAATGGTCATCGGATTTTGAGTCAAAGACGCTTGCCATGCGAGCAGAGTACTATATTAAGCAACTAACTAAAGCGAAAAAAGAGCTGCTCGTTATGTCAAAAGCAAATATTGTCGTCGACGAACATCAACAAATGATGTTAGAGATAGTGGCACTCTGATAAGCCCTTGCTACGCAAAGATACACGGAAACCGCCTATGTCACATTGGCGGTTTCTTTTTGTTTTTGGAGTACCATGTAGGAATAAACTGACGCATAATGGGCTGGTGTTCTGTTTAAAGGGCCTGAATATGAAAAGCGCGAAATGTCTCTACGTTATCGAGACAAAGGAAGCGACTCAATGTACTTTATTTGCATCCACTCAGACCAAGAACCAATTTACTATTGAAACAGGCACTAAGAGGAAGGTAGATTACAAGAGTATAGGATGACTCGGCTAGGTAATGAATAGAGCTGAATTAGGCTCATAAAAAAGCTAAAAGAGCAGTAGATGAAAAAAGCGTTAGTATTCTCCCTGATTTCAATGGCCGCTTTTGCGCCGAATGTGCAGGCTACCCAAGTTCTTAATGGGTATTGGGCATATCAAGAGTTTTTAGACCAGTTTCCACAACAGAAGCAGTTAACTAGTGCGTTGGCTGAAGTGGTAAGAGAAACCCCTGTACCCGTAGCAAAAGACAAAAAGCGTCCACTGAAAATTTCTGTTGTTTATCCAGGGCAGCAGATCTCTGATTATTGGATTCGAAACATCGATGCGTTTGAAAAACGCCTAGATAAGCTTGATATCGACTATCAACTAAATCAAGTGTTTACTCGTCCTAATGCAGATATAAAGCAGCAAAGTTTGTCTTTAATGGAGGCGCTGAAAAGCAACTCCGATTACTTGATCTTTACTCTAGATACCACAAGACATCGTAAGTTTGTTGAGCATGTCTTAGATTCAAAGAAAACCAAGTTAATTTTACAAAATATCACCACACCTGTTAGGGATTGGGAACATCATCAGCCGTTTCTTTATGTTGGTTTCGACCACGCAGAAGGAAGTCGTGAATTGGCCGTTGAGTTTGGCAAGCGTTTCCCTAAACATAGCCACTATAGTGTTCTCTACTTCTCAGAGGGCTACATTAGTGACATCAGAGGCAACACTTTTATCAACCAAGTGAACCGCGATAATCAATTTGAACTACAATCTGCTTACTACACCAAAGCAACAAAGCAATCTGGGTATGAAGCTGCAAAAGCCAGTTTGGAGAAGTATCCGGACGTTGACTTCATTTACGCGTGTTCTACCGATGTAGCATTAGGTGCTGTTGACGCTCTTAAAGAGTTAGGTCGTGATGATGTCATGATCAATGGTTGGGGCGGCGGTTCAGCAGAGTTAGAGGCGCTTTCTAAAGGGGAGTTAGACGTTACCGTTATGCGTATGAACGATGATACAGGTATTGCAATGGCTGAGGCCATTAAGTGGGATTTAGAAGGAAAGCCAGTTCCCACCGTTTACTCTGGTGATTTTGAAGTCGTTACCAAATCGGACTCTCCAGAAAGAATTGAAGCATTAAGAAAACGTGCATTTAGATACTCAGATAATTGATGACAACTACATCAAAAACAAGAAAGCGTCGCTCACTGTCGACGCTTATTACCAAAATAATTATTCTCGTACTTGCTCCGATCATTCTAGGCATCTTTGTTCAGAGTTATTACTTCTCGAAGCAGATTATTTGGCAGGAAGTCGACCGAACCAAGCAGCAGACCTCTGCCCTGATCCTGAACATTTTTGATAGCCATTTTGCAGCGATTCAGATTCATCACAACAGCAATTCGAAAAGTGATGTTGTATTGGATTTTTATACAGAACGTGATGAAGAGGCACTCAATTACTTTTTCATGAGTATTGACCAGAGTGATCCTTCCCATACACCGGAGTTTCGTTTCCTAACCGATCATCAAGGTATTATTTGGGACGATGGCAACGCGCATTTCTATGGCATCAACAACCTGATACTTAGCCGACTTGCCAGTCAAGTGACCTTTAGCAACAACTGGTATTATCTACCCTCACAGACCCCGATGGGAACTCGCCATCTGTTACTTCGTCGCGTACCCGTTTTACAACCTAAAACCGGTGAAGTGATGGGGTACTCTTACAATGTTGTTGTTTTAGATAATAACTTTGGGTTGATGGAAAGGCTAAAAAATGAAGGCAACGTCGACAATGTTGTGTTGGTCGCTAACAACACACCATTGGCAAGCTCATTAGTAGGAGATGAAGCTTATCAAATATTTGACGTACTCAAACGACGAGAGTCCCAGCACAAGCTTGACCAATTATTGATCATCAAAACCCCTATTGAGGTAAATGCCGCCGAGACTGACTTGTGCTTGCTTACTGTGCAAGACAATCAGAGCGTGGTGACATTGCAAATCCAACACCTGCTAGCAATGCTAGCCTCAGTTATCGGTATGGTCATGATTGCGCTAATGACTAAAGAATGGATCGAGAATCGAGTAGTTGAAGAGTTAGGATCCCTGATGGCATATACCCGCTCGGCTCGTGAAGAAAAAGGATTTGAGCGTTTTGAGGGGTCAGATATTGAGGAATTCGATCATATTGGTTCGACACTAGAAAACACTTTTGAAGAGCTTGAAGCACAAAAGCGCTCTTTCCGCGACCTGTTTAACTTTGCGTTATCACCTATTATGGTGTGGTCTGAATCGGGTGTGCTTGTCCAAATCAATCCGGCAGCACGCAAAGAGTTAGTCATGGAAAACGATGTTGAAACCATGCACCCAGTGTTCAAAGGTTTCAAAGAAAAGTTGATGCCACACCTTCGCATGGCGGCTCAGGGAGCTACGTTGACAGGCGTTAATGTGCCAATTGGAGATAAAGTATATCGCTGGAACTTATCGCCGATTCGAGTTGATGGAGATATTAGCGGTATTATTGTTCAAGGTCAGGATATTACCACGCTAATTGAGGCGGAAAAACAGAGTAACTTGGCGCGCAAAGAAGCAGAGAAATCTGCTCAAGCCCGTGCCGACTTTCTGGCTAAAATGAGCCATGAGATCCGAACGCCAATCAATGGAATTTTAGGGGTTGCTCAATTGCTAAAAGACTCTGTGGAAACAGAAGAGCAGAATAACCAAATTGACGTACTTCGACATAGTGGTGAGCACTTACTTGCTGTTTTGAATGATATTTTGGACTTTTCGAAGATTGAGCAGGGTAAGTTTAATATCCAAAAGCACCCGTTTTCTTTCACTGATACAATTCGAACGTTAGAAAACATTTATCGTCCTATTTGTGAAAGTAAAGGCGTCAACCTTGTCATTGAAAACAAAATAGATCCCAATGTTGAAATCTTTACTGACCAAGTTCGTCTGAACCAAATTTTATTCAACCTAGTCAGTAACTCAGTAAAGTTTACGCCCTCGGGTAGCGTGCGCTTGCATGCTGAACTTGAGCAGTTCTATGGCGCTGACAATAGCGTGCTGGTCGTGGAAATTACGGATACAGGTATCGGCATCGAGTCTGACAAACTCGACCAAATGTTCGAACCTTTTGTTCAAGAAGAAGCAACAACGACTCGAGAATACGGCGGCAGTGGCTTAGGGCTGACCATTGTGAAGAGCCTCGTCGACATGCTGGAAGGTGATGTTCAAGTCCGCAGTCAGAAAGGCTTAGGAACGACTTTTGTCATTACAATGCCAGTGAAAGATCGTGAGCGAGTACTCACCCCTCTTGATTCGAGTTTGCGAGTTAAGCCAGGTGAACTATTTGCAGAGAGTCTCAAAGTGTTGTTGGTAGAGGATAACCATACTAACGCATTCATTCTAAAAGCGTTTTGTAACAAGTACAAAATGCAGGTTGATTGGGCGAAAGATGGGTTAGAAGCAATGGAATTCTTAAAAGATCATACTTACGATTTGATACTGATGGACAACCAACTTCCGCATCTTGGTGGAATTGAAACGACCAAAGAGATCCGACAAAAGCTAAAACTAGGCACGCCAATTTATGCGTGTACTGCTGACACCGCGAAAGAAACCAGTGACGCCTTTATGGAATCGGGTGCGAATTACGTGCTTCTCAAGCCGATTAAAGAAAATGCGCTCCATGAAGCATTTGTGGATTTTAAGCAGCGGTTCTTAGTTGAGCGAACATAAGGAATTGGCTCACTACGAGATAACCCAATTATTCATTATCTGAAAAGCACAACACCATGACAGTGGGTTGTGCTTTTTTGTATCTGACCCTTTTACTCTTATACAAATCAGACTTTATTGGTCTCGACGTTTGTTGTGTACATCGCTGCATTTCAAGTTCAAACATAGTGTTGTGTTACTTAGATTTCTGCCCCTTCACTGACACACCCAACGTGATTTCAATCACAAAAAGATATTTACTTAGCGTGCTAACTATTTTATATTACTTAGCACGCTAAGTAATTGAGTAGATCTTATGATTCAAGACATCAACAGTTTGCGAGACCTTTCTCTGGCTGAAAAATTATCTCGTGTTGCTCGTTTGTGGAAAATGGTTGCAGATCGCGAGTTAGAGCCTTTAAACCTAACGTATCCGCGTTGGACTGCGTTATGGAAGCTTTATCGAATGGGTGACAACATCAGTCAGAAGCATTTGGCTGAAGCGCTTGAGATCGAGTTAGCGTCGTTGATGCGAACATTAAAATTATTAGAAGAGCAATCTCTGATCGTTCGCCATTGCTGTGAACACGATAAGCGAGCACGTATTGTTAGCCTCACAGAAGAGGGGAAAACCCTACTAAAGCAAATGGAGGCTCGAATTCTTCAAGTTCGAAGCAAGCTCCTAACGGACATCAACGACCAGGAACTTCAGCAGCTTTCATTGATTCTTGATCAGATTGCTCACAATGCGCTTGATTCACTTAGCGAATAAGTCAGAAAACCGAATAAAAAGAGAAGTAAACGCCTATGACTCCAGATCAAAAATTCGCACGTTGGATCAAATATTCTTGCGTCGCGTTTGTCCTTGTCTTTGCCTATTTTCTAGTTGCAGATCTCGCCATGCCGTTGACGCCTCAGGCAATGGCAACGCGTGTGGTAACTAAAGTGGCCCCCCGTGTGAGTGGGCAGATTACGCATCTTTATGTTGCCAACAACCAAGAAATAAGCCAAGGCGATCTACTATTTCAGATTGATCCCCAGCCTTATCAGCTCGCCGTAGAAAAGGCTCAACTTAACCTTGAGCGTGTGATTCAAAACAACGAACAACTTGATGCTTCTATTGCTGCGGCAAAAGCAGACGTTGAAGCGAGCAAAATCGTGGCGGAACAAAAAGTTCGCGAAGCAAAACGTCTTAATACTCTGTTTCACCGTAATGGTACTTCGCAACAGCAGCGCGATGACGCACAGAGCAGTGCAACGGCAGCTAAAGCGAACTTACTGGCCGCACGTGCTCGTTTAAAAGAGTTGGAAGTAAACCGCGGTGATTTAGGCGCAACGAATGTGAATATCCGCGTGGCGCAAAACCAGCTAAAACAAGCGGAACTTAATCTGTCTTACACTCAAGTCTCGGCGGAACATGATGGCGTTGTCGCTAACTTGCAGCTGGAGACGGGGGCCTATGCGGCAGCTGGTACACCTCTTGTCGCTTTAGTCTCCGATGACGTGGATATCATTGCCGACTTTCGTGAAAAGAGTTTACGACACTTTAATCAGAACAGCCGTGCGTTAGTGGCTTTTGATAGCTTACCTGGTGATGTATTTGAAGCTCGTATTACGAGTGTGGATGCCGGGGTCAGCTCGGGTCAATTCGATGCGGATGGTCGCTTAGCAACACCAACTGACTCAAACCGTTGGGTGAGAGACGCGCAGCGCTTACGTTTACATTTAGCTATCGATGAACCTCAGCAGCGCGCATTTCCAGCAGGGGCACGAGCAACCGTGCAGTTGTTGCCAGAAAACTCATTATCTGGTTGGTTAGCGAGGTGCCAGATCCAATTCTTGAGTCTTCTTCATTATATTTATTAACGAGGAGGCGATATGAAGTTATGGGACCACCCCATGTCGGAAAACGACTTCCGTCAGTGTTTGCGCATTGCAACTGGTGCGACCATTGGTTTCACTTTATGTAAAGTATTTGGTTGGAACTATGGCGTATTCTTTACTGTAACCCCGATGCTGTTACTTGGAATGGTGCCAGTCATGAGTCTACATGCCGCACGACAACTGATTTTTTCAGCGGTTGTGTGTGGATTAGAAGTTGGTGTGCTTGGTGGGTTATTTGGTGGGCACCCAGGCATGATGACAATCATTGCATTCGGGTTGTTCCTGTATAAATTCGCCTGTATGTCAAAAGGGAGCTTATTCTTATTTGGAGCGAACAGCGTACTGAGCTTAAGCATCATGCTGCACTTTGCGAGTTATCCAACCACTGACTTAAATGACCTAATCTTTAGCAATCTGCAAGCGAATGTTATTTCAGTGATCGTTGCTTATGTGGTGACATTTTTGATTCCCGATGCGGAACCTCGTCAGCCACCAGCGAAACCGTCGCAGCCTAAACAGAGTCATCGCATGCGTCATGAAGCCCTTATGGGGGCGAGTATCGCTACAATGTCTTTCCTTGTATTCCAGCTATTTGACCTCAGTGACTCTATGTCTGCTCAGGCGACAACCTTACTTTTATTGTTTCCTATGCATTGGAACGGTGCTTTAGGGTATGCGCGAAAAAGAGCAATGGGGACCTTGATGGGGGTGACCTTTGGTATTGTAGGACAACTTGTATTATACGATTGGTCGGATACCTTATTGTTTATCGTTCCATTGCTTTGGATTGGGGCTATGATGTTCAGTTATATGCACGTGAAAGAGTCTAGCGGTTCGGGAGCCGGATTTGGCGGCTTAACCACGTTAGGTATTCTTTTCGGCCAATACCTTACTCCGGATGGTGACTTAATGTTCAGTGCGCTGTATCGCGTGAGCAGTATTTTGTTTGCTATTGTTGCGACGCTGCTTGTGACCTATACGGTTCACAGAATACTCAACAGCTTTGAGGCGACGCGCTTTAGCGAGCAGTAAGTTCAGACGTTACTGGTTAGAAAGGATTGCTCCAGTAACTCTGTTTTTAGTTCGTGAGTCATCTCAATGGAACTAGCAAACTTAATTCCAACTACCCATCCCTTCACCAATTTCTTAATGTTGGCAATGACACATCGATTTTCTTCTCCGATATAGTGGCTTAACGGGCATTCGATGGTAACACTCTCACCCACGTTGAATTCGGGCTCAATCAAGGTTGATATACCAACACCTGCTAGAGAGAAATCGATAAGGCTACCGTCGTAGACATTCCCTGCATGAATAACGTTACAGTCCATTTGCAACTTGTAACGCTCATGTTCCCGAACTGGTTTGGTTGCAAATGTTCCTGGAATGCGGATAAACAAAAGGGGGGATGGTCGAACGGTCGTCGTCAGCACGCTGGACTTAAACGCAATGACATGGCCTAACTCCGTATCTGATACACCACGCACGATGACATCGGCGTTGGGGAGTTTTCTCATCACTTGCTCTTCAAGCAAACGCATTGGTATATCAAGAATCAAATAAGCATTTTCTTTCATCCCCAGATAGGTGGTGGAATACGTATATTGATCCTTAGGCCCAAATTCGAAATTAGTAGAAAGCTTCATTCCCGGTTTGAGAAACCTATGCAGTTCATCTTTAGTATGAGTGGCTGGCATCACATTGGCGTTTTAATTTTTTAGTTAAGCTGAGGCTATCAAAACGCCATTTTGTTATTCAAGATAGTAAGGCATAAGTTTTTGTAAAATCATCGCTATCTGTGAAGTGGTGGGCGATAAGTTTGGTTCATTCCATCTTTCATAAAGATTTGGCTTGCCACAATACTGCCGCATGTGACCAACATCAGCGCTAACCAAGTGAGAGAATCTGGTTGTTCACCAAAAATTGGAACGGCAAGAAGTGTCGCGACGACTGGAGTTAATGAACCAAAAGCAGCGCTGGCTTCGGCACCGATGATCCTAATTGCATAAATGAAAGTGAAAGAAGCGATTAAACCTGCGCCAACACCTTGTAGCATCGCGTGGCCAAATAACTCCTCCCATGGCCACTGGCTGAACGGTGTTACCACCAAATAACTGTCTACCCACCCGAAACCAACGGCGATGATGAGCAGAGCCAAAGACGCGATTGCAACGAATCCTGCACAGACGTGTGCATTAAGATTGGCGACACGAGCGCTGATGGTGAAAGCAGCCCACATGATGCTGCCAGTTAGAAACAGGATATGCCCTTGTAATTGAGACCAGTTGTACTCTGCGCCGCTATTAGAAAGAAGGAATATGAAAATCCCTAACAGCACCGTAGAAAGCCCGATTAAGCGGTGAGCACTCAGCGACTGTTGATAACAAAGTACCGCGATAGCAGAAACAAACAATGGCAAAGTGCCAGGTACTAATGCACTGCCGTGCGCCACGGGAGCGAAATGCATAGCCGTTCCGACGACCAGAAGATAGGGAAGGCCGCTTCCAACCACAACACCAACCAGGTAGCGTTTAGGCACTACGCGCAGCGACTGTTTATGCTTAATCACAAATGGTAATAAAATTATACTTGGGATTAGAAAGCGAACTAACGCGATATCGGCTGGCTGCAAGGCAGAAATTGCGCCCCCTTTTAAAGAAATAAAGAAACCAGACCAAAGCAGTAAGGTCGTTAATATAGCTGCGTATCCCAAGATCATTATCGACATGTCCATTTGTAAATGATGTGTTAATTGTTGAATAAAACTCTTGCCAAAGGGAGGCAAAGTTTGACGTAATTAGGCTTGATGTTGGTGATAAATTGCGTATAAGTGTTAATTGTTGGTGATTAAAGGCACGGAAGAATAAATGGATAAAATTGACAGGCAACTTATCAACCTAATGCAGAAGGATGCCACTCTGACAACGGCAGAACTTGCTGACCAAGTAGGGCTATCGGCATCACCTTGTGCAAGACGCATTAAGCGTTTGGAGCAGGAAGGTGTAATAAGTGGTTATCGAGCTATTGTGTCCAGAGACACTGTAGGCATCGCGATGACTGTATTTGTTGAAGTGAGTTTAAATAACCACCAAGCTTCTTCGATTGATGAGTTTGAACATGCCGTTGTTGAGATGGATGAAGTGATCTCATGCCATGTCGTATCAGGGGCCTATGATTACCTGTTAGAGGTGGTCAGTAAAGATCTCGCTGGTTATGAAACATTTACTAGAAAGTTACAGCGATTAGAAAATGTGAAAGATATTCATACCCACCTAGCGATTAGACAAGTGAAAGGAAATGGCAGTTTGCCGATTTATGCATAAGAAAGATGAAATTTTTCGATAGACTTAAGATTGCCCACTATCATCGAAAGCGATATAGACAGTTTGGTAAAGACAGAGCCCGAACTCTGGGATGGGCAGATAAGTATAGTCAGATCAGCCGTTTTGAGGCGTTGTGCCGAGGGTTAACGTTAGACGGTTCAAGTATTTTAGATATTGGGTGCGGCTACGGAGACTTGTTAGCGTTTATCGAACTTACGGGGGGGCTTCCTCAAAGCTATATTGGCATTGATCAGCAAAAACAGTATATCTCTGAAGCCAGAAAACGAGATTTTCGTACGCAAAGTAAGTTTATATGTGGCGACTTTTCAACGTTGGTATTGCCTCGTTGCGACTTTGTTTTTGCTTCCGGATCATTGAACTATCAATCCACCAACCCAAATCATACCATTGAAATGATTGATAAAATGTACCGAGCGACAGAGAAAGGTTGTGTGTTTAACTTGTTGGATGAATCCAAACTACCCAGCATGAAAATGTTAGCGTCGCACAATAAAGAAGGTGTCTTTCGCTATTGTCGGTTGCTGTGTCCGAATACACGATTGATTGAGGGGTACTCCGAGCACGACTTTACGATTGCCATGATCAAAAAAGCGAAGTCCGTTTCCTGACTCCGCCTTATAAATTCTTAAGCCTTATTGGTTTTTGTATTGTGAGATTTCACAGTTACCTGTGTATCTATCAACCTTGAATGAGAACGCGGCTGAATGGTATTCCCTCCCATCACTCCATATTGTTTCTCCGAAGATTTTACACAGATCCAAATCACTGATTGAACCGAACTCTTTTACGTGCCTAACTACTGACAAAAACTTGGCTTTGGTAGCATTAGGACATTCCCTGTTACTTAATCGATTGATAACCATGTTTGTAGCATCATCTCCAGCCAAATGTGACTTTTTATTAAATTTTATTAATGGCTAAACTAACCAAAAAATGTCCATAAGTAAAGCATTAATGTGACGTATGTCTCTATAAATTGATTGTCTTGGTCATGGTTTAGTCAAGTTTGTCAAAGGGAACAATCCCATTATTTACATTTGATATCATTCACGACTAAGGAAAGATAAAAAGCACGAATAACGTCCAATATTGGAGTGAAAAACCAACATCGTCTATTCAAAACTGGCTCTGTTTTTACTTCGAAACATCTTGAGCGTATTGAAGCGCTCGGGCTTCTTTATCATAGACTTGTGACAGAGTTTGATATTGTGAAGAGAGGCGCTTGTAATCTTCAGCAAGTTCCAAAGCGTTGGTGTTATACCATTCCGCAGTTATTTGATTGGCTGTTTTGTTTGACTCGCGGCACTTCTGGGCCAGTATCTCCCACCCATTTGCTGACCATTGGGATTGTGTGCTCAATTTAAGCAGCTGATTCGCTTTAGTTGTGAGCTCTTCTTTGTATTGAATCGATGCTTTTAATTGCGCTTTGAACACATTTTGGTTCGACTTGGCACGCCAAAGTAGCACGAGCTCATGCAGTGAAAAGGTTTCGGACAATAACTGACGCTGTTTATGTTCGGTCAAAAGTGTATTGAATACCTCAACATGCTGATTGTAATTGGACTCTAAACGATTGAATTGGGTAAGATTGTCATTCCACGACGATGGGTTACATTGAATATTGGCGTGCCCCGTTATCGGGAACAGAAGAAATAGTAGTATCCAATTGAGTCTGTTGATCATTATTGCTCGCGTTAGTTGACCTGCTCTTTTGAGTATATACCCAAATTTCTACGACATGCGTGCTGCTGGTGGGATAAGAATAAAGAATGAAAAGGAAAAGGGCATGAAGAAAATTCTCGTCGCATTGATTGTCATGCTGTTGCTCGGCGGAGCGGGGGCTGGATACTATTTCTTCTTTATGCAGAAAGATGAACCTGAAGCACCAAAGGCTACACAAGTCGAGCAATCGTCACTGCAAAAAGAAACATCCAAACCGATTCTGGATTTAGAAGCCGTTCCCCCGGAAGTTACCGAGTACTACGTTATTGAGCGTCGTGTCAATGTTTACAACAAGCCTAACCCTAATGCTTTAGTTGTCGATACGCTCTATAAGGGAGAAAAAGTATCGGTGTTAGAAAAAGTAGATGGGTGGTACCGAATCTCCGGCTATCTTGTCTATGAAGAGGGTGGAGAAGAAAAAGCCGAATGGTTGAATGCTGAAGGGTTATCGGATGCAGAGCCAGTTATTAAAGAGCAAGAGCGCTTAGAGATATTGGATGAATACCTACAGAAGTCGGATGATTTAAAAGTTCACTTGGATATTTTCCGTAAGAAAACACAGCAATTGTTAGACGATGAAACCTGTGATCCGAGTGATTTTGAGGAGCTCGGAGGCTGGGTTCGTTCTGTGACGTTCAAAAAGCGCAACGTTTACTTCATCTATTGTGGCGGTTTGGAGCAAGAGAACAAGATCTACTTAGATGTTGATAAGGGCGATATTTTTTATCGATAACTCACCACCAATTACACTAGTTTTCTAAAGACGTTTTGATAAATGCAATAACGATGCAAACCTGAAATCAGAGATTTATAACTTTTTAGTTGTGAACCATAATCAATAGGAATACTATCAACGAGTCAAGTGACCTAACTTGGCTCTTTGTGTTTTTAGTGAGTTCCTATGCCTTGGATTTACCTTAGAAAGTTGATTTTGCTGCTATTTGCAATGGTATTGCTACCAGTGCATGTATCTGCTGCGCAAATCGACCACAAGGCTCACGTACCGCACTTTTCTAAGCTACAACCTTTTGTAGCCGTAAGTGTATCGCCAAACTCTTCCGTCGATTTTTCTGAAGTTTCAGAAGAAAGCTCTCAATCTCCAGTATCTGAAGGCTATGCAAGTCTCGATTCCGTTGCTTTGTTTAACTCTCAGCGCTGGACGTCTTACTTACGGGAAGGGCTTGATGACGAGCACGTAGATTTTGTCGGCGATCTCACTACTCCGTTTTACGCTGATGCGGGTTACGCATACAGCTTGATGGACATTAACTGGCGTCACAACCAGTCCACATTTTATCATTTCACAAGCGATCATCGCATTTCTGGTTGGAAAGATACCAATGCCATGTACGTCGCACTCAATAGTCAGTTTTCTGCCTAAACACCATCTATTTGCACCATTGTGCACTCTTAACACGACGATTGTATTCGACAGGACGTGAGCGTTCTGAGCATTTCATACCCTGAATTTATTCTGGGAGCATCTGTCGTGTGTTAAGCCTTGTTATTAAAAGCTTCACTTCATTGTGAAGGGATGATGTTTACATGAAAAAAACGCCAAAGCAGCAAAAGAACAGAAAGCTGATGAATCACTACTCAGCTTGGAAATATGTCGTATTAATCACGACAGTCATTATTTTAACCCTAAGTGCTATACCAACTTGGTTTGGCGAACAGCCTTCTATCCAGTTGACGTTTGCGGATCAAAACAACAGTGAAATGTCGGTTGTTCATCTGAATCAACTGCTAAAAACCAACCATATTTCAGCCGACAAAATCATCGAAAAAGACGGCAAAACAACCATTGTATTCGATGGTGAAGATGCGCAAAGTAAAGCTCGTGCGTTGTTAAACAAAGAGCTAAATAAAGACGACAGCATCACTTTCTCATACGTATCGGTTGCGCCAGAATGGTTGAATGAGATGGGCTTTAGCCCAATTAAGCTCGGTCTTGACCTTCGTGGTGGCGTTCAGTTTCTGTTGAATGTTGATGTGAATAAAGCGTTTGAAGAACAACGTGATGCGTTGATTGATGAAATTAAAGCGAACCTACGTGATCAACGTGTTCGTGGTGTGCAAGTTCGAGCAGAAAGTGGCAACCGAATTACGGTAAACAGTGACAGCGAGCAAGCATTGTCGGAAGTGAACAAGTTTTTGCGTCAAAACTACCCGGGCTGGATTTCAAAAAGTTCATCTCGTGGCTTTGTGCTTGAACCGAGTGAACAAAATATCCAAGAATTTCAATCGTCGACTCTTCAACAAAACCTGAAGATCATGCGTGGTCGTATTGAAGAACTTGGTATCACAGAGGCACTAGTGCAACGCCAAGGTAAAGAGAGCATTCGAATTGAGCTCCCTGGTGTACAAGATCCTGCTCAAGCGAAAAACGTTATTGGTGCAACAGCAAGCTTGGCGTTTTATGAAGTGAAAGATGCGAGCCAAGCACACAGCAGCCAAGATCTTGTTCTTCAAGATAATGACGGTCGTACTGTGATTTTGGCAAAACGACCAGTTCTAACGGGCGAGCACATCGTGAACGCTCGTGCTGGTGTCGACAAAATGGGCATGTCAGAGGTAAATATTTCTCTTGACCACGCTGGTGGTAAGAAAATGAGTGACTTCTCAGCAACTCACATCGGCAAGCCAATGGCGACCGTTTACCGAGAGTACAAAACAAACGATCGCGGTGTAACTGAGCGTAGTGAGCGCGTTATCAGCGTCGCAACTATTCAATCTCAACTTGGTAGCCAGTTCCGTATTACTGGTGCAGGTAGCATGGACGATGCACAGCAGTTGGCGCTATTACTTCGAGCGGGTTCACTAACTGCGCCGGTTACTATTGTGGAAGAGCGAACAATCGGTGCTTCTCTGGGTGCAGAAAACATTGAAAACGGTTTTGCAGCACTGGCTTTAGGTATGGGTTTAACACTGACCTTTATGGCACTTTGGTACCGCCGCTTAGGTTGGGTAGCAAACGTGGCGCTTTGTGCCAACATGCTTTGTTTGCTTGGCTTAATCGCCTTGTTACCAGGAGCGGTTCTAACGCTTCCGGGTATTGCCGGTTTAGTGTTAACCGTCGGTATGGCAGTGGACACCAACGTTATTATTTTCGAACGTATTAAGGACAAAATGCGTGAAGGTCGCAGCTTCGCTCAAGCGATTGACCTTGGCTTTGACAGCGCATTCTCGACCATCCTTGATGCCAACATTACTACCATGATCACCGCCGTGATTTTGTACGCCATCGGTAATGGCCCAATCCAAGGCTTTGCCTTAACACTCGGATTAGGTTTGTTAACCAGTATGTTTACAGGCGTATTTGCCTCTCGAGCAATGATCAATTTAATTTGGGGCCGCGATGCCCGTCGTGATGTGAGGGTTTAATCATGGTCGAAATGCTAAAACAAAATATTCGTAAAATTCGCTACTTTACTACGCTAGTTTCCATCATTTTAACGGTGATCGCGATCGTCGCTCTAGGCTTTAAAGGGTTGAACCTAGGTTTGGACTTCACTGGCGGTATGGTGACAGAAGTAAAGGTAGATAAGCAGCTAACTAACCATGATCTGCTTGACGTTCTGCAACCAAAGCTTGGTGAATCTGCGTCAGTGACACGCTCTGGTGAAGATGGCCGTTGGGTGATTCGTTACTCTGCGCCGGAAGATGGACAAACGTTGCCAAGTGTAGAAGAGGTGTTGAAGCCAATCTCTCACCAAGTTGATGTTGTCAGCAACAGTATAGTTGGCGCTCAAGTTGGCCAAGACTTGTTTGAACAAGGTGGCTTAGCATTGTTGATTTGTGTCTTGAGTATTCTCGGTTACTTGTGTTTCCGTTTTGAGTGGCGTTTGGCCAGTGGTTCACTGTTTGCTTTGGCCCATGATGTGATCTTAGTGCTTGGTTTCTTTGCAATTACTCAAATGGAGTTCAACTTAACCGTTTTTGCAGCGGTGTTAGCAATTTTAGGTTACTCATTGAATGACTCGATCATCATTGCAGACCGAATCCGTGAGCTGTTGATTGCGAAACAGAGTTGGAAAACAGAAGACATCAATGATCAAGCTGTTATCGCGACGTTTTCACGCACTATGGTGACATCTGGTACGACATTGATCACTGTTGGTGCATTATGGATTATGGGAGGAGCGCCTTTGGCTGGTTTCTCAACCGCCATGTTTATTGGCGTTCTGTCGGGTACATGGTCTTCGATTTCGATTGGTACTGTGCTGCCGGAGTGGTTGAAACTGGAGCCGAAACATTATCTGCCTGTTGAGATCGACGCTGCGCCATAGCATCGTTCTTTTAAGGTAAAAGTGCTTGCGCCACTCATCTTGAGTGGCGCTTTTTTGTGCTTATTTCACGCGCATCAAGCGATGTTTCACAAGTCCCAAATCGAACTCTAAGACTTGTGAGCGCTTCATTGCTTCGACTTTATTCAACATCGACTCTTGGTAGCCTTTCTTCTTCATCCACTGAAGAGGTACAGAGAAAGCATCTTCATTAACGACATAAGACTCGCCTTTATGCTCACCGCTATAGACGTTCACAACCCAAACTCGGGCTTGAAAGTCCAATACTTCACCCATGACTTTAGCGATTTTATTCAGAATATTTTTCATTGTTTCCAGTTTGCCTTAGCTTAGTAGCAACCAGACACCAACTCCCATCATTAAAGTGCCTGCGATACGGTTCATTAGGCGTACATTCTTAGACTGACCTAAGACGTGTTTCAACCCTTTACCACCAGTAGCGTACAGAGACATGCAAATGAACTCAAACAGTAAAATAATGGAGACAAGTATGATCAGTTGCGGTGCAAGTGCTGCGTTTTGGTCTATAAAAGGCGGTAAAAGAGAAATCATAAATGCCCAGCCTTTTGGGTTTGCGATTGCGGTAACGAAGCCTTGCATGATAAGTGCGATATTGTCACTCTTTGGTGTTTCTAAGTTGTCGACATTAATCGCAAGTTTCCCTCGCGATCGCCACATTTCAACTCCAAGATAGAGTAAATAACCGCCACCAATGAACTTTAACGCGATAAACATCCAAGGATAATTGAGCATAATCGCAGCGATACCTAACACCGCAGAGACTGACACCAGCGCGACACCGAGAAGTTCTCCTATCATCATCCATAACGTGCGACGATAACCGATACTCATACCTAACGTTAGGGCGAGAGTCATGCACATACCAGGCGTGATTGAGACAAAAAAGAAAGTAGGGATGAACATACTGAGCAATGCAAGATTCATATCTGTTGATGATTTAGTGATTAAAGAGAAGCCACAAAGATAGTGCAAAGTGGAAAAGGATGCTACTACAAAGCGAGCGATTACTTTCACTAGTAGCTAGTTGATGTTCTTCGAATATATAAATTTAAAATGAAATTATATTTTAATCTATGCGTCATAATAGTGCGTATTGCACCAGTATGAGACAAGCTCTTATATCATTTTTAGATTAAATATATTCAATTTATTATATTTTATCGGTATTAATCATCATTGTATTAAAATAATCGAATTGATAACTAAATTATCATTAAATGCAGTAATTAAATGATATGTTTGATAATTATTTTTACCGATAATTGAATTATTATTCTAATCTCAAGTTTGTTGTAATCATATAAGCTTAAAATTCAGATCTTAAATCATGACATAATGTAACGTCTACCATTCTGTATGTAAGTTCATGATATTTAATAATTATGTTTCTATTTCTGTTGGTGTGGCTTTTATGGAAGTGTGATTTAAAACAATGACTTATGTAAATTTAACCATTTTATAACATTTAACGGGTAATGAGATCTAAATCAATCTTATGCAATTGGGTGAGTTTTTTATTTGAAATGTAATATTTCTAGGTTAACTTAAAATAAAGGCAGCACGGGATTGGTTGTCAAAAGAATAAATAAACACGTCAGTTGGTGAACTATTTCATCAGTGTATTAAGTTTGCTTTTTAAATGCCGTTAAGAATGGAGTCTTCAATGAAGAAAGTCGCTTTGATCACTGGATCAAAAGGCGGAATTGGTTCTGCTATTTCCTCTCAATTAGTCAATGACGGTTACCGTGTAATCGCTACTTATTTCACAGGTAACTACGAATGTGCGCTGGAGTGGTTCAACAGCAAAGGGTTTACCAAAGATCAGGTTCGCCTTTTTGAGTTGGATGTAACAAACACGACAGAGTGTGCAGAGAAATTGGCGCAATTGCTTGGGGAGGAAGGAACCATTGATGTTGTTGTCAACAACGCAGGAATCACACGTGATGGCGTGTTTAAAAAGATGACTGCGCAAGCTTGGAATGATGTCATCAATACCAACCTCAATAGTTTATTCAACGTTACGCAACCCCTCTTTGCTGCAATGTGCGAAAAAGGCGGTGGTCGTGTCATCAATATCTCTTCAGTCAATGGTCTTAAAGGGCAGTTTGGTCAAGCAAACTACTCGGCGGCGAAAGCTGGGATGATCGGTTTCTCTAAAGCCTTAGCATACGAAGGTGCTCGCTCGGGTGTGACAGTTAATGTTATCGCTCCGGGTTACACGGGTACGCCAATGGTTGAGCAAATGAAGCCAGAAGTGCTGGAATCCATCACGAACCAAATTCCAATGAAACGTCTTGCGACACCAGAAGAAATTGCAGCATCAGTGAGCTTCTTGGTCAGCGATGCGGGCGCCTACATCACCGGAGAGACTTTGTCGGTGAACGGCGGCCTATACATGCACTAAGGAGAGAAGATGATGGAAAAAGTATTTATCGTAGCGGCGAAGCGTACTCCAATTGGTGCTTTTGGTGGCAGCCTGAAAAATACTTCTGCTGGCGATCTGGCAGCAGTAGCGATTAAAGGCGCGTTGGAAGCGGCAAAGTTACCTGGCGACAAGGTTGACGAAGTGATTGTTGGCAACGTTGTTGGTGCAGGTCAAGGAATGGGTGTTGGCCGCCAAGCGGCACTGTTTGCGGGGATTCCTGAATCTGTTCCTGCATATGGCGTAAACATGGTTTGCGGTAGTGGCATGAAAACGGTCATGGATGCCGTGTCCCATATCCGTAGTGGCGATGCTGAGATCGTTGTTGCAGCGGGTGTTGAAGTCATGTCTCAGATTCCGTTTGCCGCACCAAGCAGCATTCGTGATGGCAACAAAATGGGCAATCTGGAGCTAAAAGATCTGCTCGTAGCGGACGGTTTAACCGATGTTTACAACCAATATCACATGGGTGTGACGGCAGAAAACGTAGCAAAACAAATCGGCTTAACTCGCCAGCAGCAAGACGAATACGCGCTGTCTAGCCAACAGAAAGCGGTAGCCGCTATCGAAGCTGGCAAATTTCAAGACGAAATTGTGCCAGTGGAAGTAAAGCAACGCCGTGAAACCGTGATGTTTGATACGGATGAATACCCAAAAGCGAACGCGACAATGGAAGCCTTAAGCAAGCTACGTCCTGCTTTTGACCGCGAAGGCACTGTGACTGCGGGTAATGCATCAGGCATTAACGATGGCGCGAGTGCGATTATCGTGGCGTCTGAAAGCGCAGTTAAAGCGCATGGATTAACGCCGCTTGCTGAGATCGTAAGCTATGCGCAATCGGGTCTTGATCCGAAGATCATGGGCCTAGGTCCTGTAGAGTCGGTCAATAAAGCACTCGAAAAAGCGGAACTCACAGTAAATGACATTGACGTTTACGAGTTAAACGAAGCATTTGCAGCGCAAGCACTTGGCGTGATTCATCAGTTGGCGGAAACAAACCAAGTTCCAGTTAACGCGATTCAAGATAAAGCGAACTTTAACGGTGGTGCTATCGCGCTAGGACACCCGCTTGGTGCATCTGGAAACCGAATCTTAGTCACGCTGGTTCACGAGCTTCATAAGCAAAATGGTCAATATGGCGTTGCTTCACTTTGTGTGGGCGGCGGCATGGGCACGGCTGTGGTTGTAAAGACAGTTAAGTAATTATTTAAACGGACATTTTTAATTCTTTCTCTAGGAGACAAACCATGTACACAGATTTCTTCAAAACATTTAGCGATCAAACTGAAAAAAATCTAGAACCTTACTTGAAGTTCAACAAGCTAGTGACAAAAAACGTAGAAGTGTTGACCGAGCTTCAATTGAACGCCATTCGCACATACAGTGAAGTGGGTCTAAACCAGATGAAAGCAGCGACAGAAATCAAAGACGTAACGTCATTGACTGCTTTCAACAGCCAGCAACTAAGCGTACTTACTAAACTTTCTCAACAAATGATGGATGACAGCAACAAGCTTCAAGCGATTGCAAAAGAGTTCAAAGAAGACGTTGAGAAAATGACTTCGGAAAATCTTAAGACTGTTACTCCAGCGTAATTTGTCCGATTCTCGCCGCCCCTAGATTTGGGCGGCGTTGTTTTTTCCGAATATAGGAGTAAGACTATGTTTCAACACTTCTTTTCGGACTATCTTGTGAAGCTTCAGGAAACCAATCATCAGTGGTGGCATGATTTCGAAGTGAACAAGGCAGTCGTGAACTCTCCTTTAAACCAGGCCATGCAAGAAGTGAACTTTGAGGATACTGCCAAACTGTTCGAACAAGCTGCGAATCAGCCTGCTGCGATTTTAAAGCTGCAAGCACAGTGGTGGGAACAGCAGCTGCAAATTTGGCAGAATGTTGTATTGGCAGGGAACCAAGCACAAATCGTCGAAGCTGAAAAAGGGGATAAGCGTTTCTCAAACGAAGCGTGGCAAAATGAAGCCATGTATAGCTTCATCAAACAATCCTACCTTTTATTTAGTAAGACCTATCTGGACACCATCGAGTCTTTGGAAGGCTTAGATGAAAAGACGAAAGAACGTATTATTTTTTTCTCTCGCCAAGCCATTAACGCCCTTTCTCCTTCCAACTTCATCGCCACTAACCCAGAGCTTTTGAAGCTGACACTTGAGCAAAACGGTCAAAACTTACTGGCAGGCTTAGAGCAGTTGAAAGAAGACGTTGAGTCGAGCGCAGACATTTTAAAAATTCGTATGACGAATAACAATGCATTCCGCGTGGGCGATGACGTTGCGACGACACAGGGCAATGTGGTTTTTCAAAACGAATTGTTTGAGTTGATTCAATATCGACCTCTAACAGAGAAAGTGAATGCGACGCCGCTGCTCATAGTCCCACCTTTCATCAATAAATACTACATCCTTGATTTAACGGCAAAGAACTCAATGGTTCGATGGTTGTTAGAGCAGGGGCACAGTGTATTTATGATGTCTTGGCGCAATCCAGGCAAGGCACAAGCGCACATAGAGTTTGGTGACTACGTGACAGAAGGCGTGGCGAAAGCCGTCGCTGCAATTGAAGATATAACAGGACAAGAGCAAATCAATGCGGCTGGTTATTGTATTGGTGGTACTGTTTTAGCAAGCACGGTTGCGTACTACGCTGCAAAACGTATGAAGAAGCGCATTAAGTCTGCCACTTTCTTCACCACGTTGCTCGACTTCTCTCAACCAGGTGAAGTCGGCGCGTATATCAATGACACCATTGTTAGTGCAATTGAAGCGCAAAATAACGCAAAAGGGTATATGGACGGCCGTTCCTTAAGCGTGACGTTTAGTTTACTGCGTGAAAACAGCTTGTACTGGAACTACTACGTAGACAACTACTTGAAAGGCAATAGCCCAGTCGATTTTGACTTGTTGTACTGGAATAGTGACAGCACCAACGTCAGCGCTGCATCTCACAATTTCTTGCTTCGCGAGCTCTATTTAGAGAACAAGCTAGTGCAAGATAAAGGCGTCAAAATTGGTGGAGTGTGGATTGATCTAAATAAGATCAAAATTCCTAGCTATTTTGTGTCAACGAAAGAAGACCATATTGCGTTATGGCAGGGAACTTACCGTGGTGCGCTGAACACGGGTGGCAACAAAACATTTGTCCTCGGTGAGTCTGGTCATATTGCGGGCATCGTGAACCCTCCAGCTAAAAATAAGTATGGTTATTGGTTGAACGATAATTTGGATGACTCTGCTGATGAGTGGTTGAATAACGCGGAACACAAAGAGGGATCGTGGTGGACACACTGGAACGAGTGGTTACTCCAATTCAACCCTAAAGAGCAAGTTGAGCCTTTCCCTATTGGCTCAGAAAACCATCCGGTTATTGATGAAGCGCCAGGACAATACGTCAAACAGGTTCTGCCAGTAAAAGAATCTTAAATAACTCCCTATAGCAGTAAATCTTAGCGGCCTTTATGGTCGCTTTTTTTATGTATGATTGCTTGTTTATGGTTGGCAAGTACCATTGAGCAATAAATAAAAAGCGCCGAGCATTTGCTCGGCGCTCAGTGTCAACAAATAGGCTAGTTGACGAGTAGAGATGCGTTACGTTACACCTCTTTATCCTTACCAAATGACAGCAGCCAGAGAGAGATTGCTGCTACCGCCACAAAGCCGGAAAGAATAATCACTGGCATAGCACTGTAGCCAAGGATATGCCAAATTACAGATTCTAATGTACTCATGGTAAGTCTCCTTAGTGCCAGCCTTCAACGCCGCTCATGTCTGGTAGTTTGTGCGCAATACCTTTGTGACAGTCTACACATGTTTTCTCGCCTGAAGCTAGAGCGGTGGAGTGTTGTTCTGCCGCACGTGATCCTTGCTGAGAGTAATCCATGAAATCAAACTCATGACAGTTACGACATTCAAGAGAGTCATTCTTCTTCATACGTGCCCACTCTCGCTCTGCGAGGTGGCCACGACGCTCTTGGAACTTCTCTGGCGTATCGATCGTCTTCGTTACGAAGTGTGCAAATAGCTCTTTAGATGCCTGTACTTTACGAACGATCTTATCCGTCCATTCATGAGGAACGTGACAGTCTGAACAAATCGCACGAACACCAGATCGGTTGGAGTAGTGAATTGTTTCTTGAATTTCAGCAACGATCGGCGCGTGACAGCCAGAACAGAATTCTTCTGTGTTGGTTGCTTCCATACCTGTGTTGAATGCGCCCCAAAATAGAAGGCCACCAGCGAAGCCTAGAAATAAAACCACACCAGCGGCAGCTTTACTCGGGCTCGACAGTCTCTTCCAAAACGCTTTAAGTATTTTCATAAGTAACCTCTTAGTACTCGCGTTTCAATTACTGAAGCGAATCGACTGCCTTAAACTCGTTTTCCACTAGTGGTTTTGCATCCGTTTGTGGAACGTGACATTGCAAACAGAAGTAACGACGTGGAGACATATCTGCCAGTACCGCATCTTCTCTGTTTACATAGTGCGTTACGCTAATTTTAGTCGCACCTGACTCTTTTGCATTTTTCCAGCTATGGCATGCAAGACACTTGTTAGCATTTAACGAAATTTCGTAGTGACGAATACTGTGTGGGATCAACGGTGGTTGATAAACATAGCTGTCTTCAACAATTTGATCTTTAGGGAAGTCTTTGAACTCGTCTGCTGGACGCGTATCTTCCAATTGAGACATTCCACGTAAAGATTCTAGACCACCAATACCACCAGGATTATCCAACTCAGCTTGCGCAATGCCTGTCACTAACGCACCTACAGATAAAACTGCGACAAGTAATTTTTTCATCATTTCATCTCCGCCTTTATGGCTTAAATTCTTTATTAGGCCGCCATAATGACGGCCGTAGCATTCAGTATCTGAAGGTTAAGCAATCTTAGTGATTTTGACTGGGCACTTCTTAAAGTCTGTCTGTTTAGACAGTGGATCAGTCGCATCTAGGATAAGCTTGTTAATCAAAATACGTGCATCAAAGAACGGTACGAATACCAAGCCTTTTGGCGGACGGTTACGACCGCGAGTTTCAACACGAACGCGTACTTCACCGCGTTTGTTTGCCATGAGTACTTCTTCACCACGACGAACATTGCGTGCTTTTGCGTCTTCTGGGTGCATGTAACACACTGCGTCTGGTACTGCTTTGTATAATTCAGGTACACGACGAGTCATGGTGCCTGTGTGCCAATGCTCAAGAACACGACCAGTACATAACCACATATCAAATTCATCGTTCGGTACTTCTGGTGGCGCTTCGTATGGCGCGGAAATGATCTTCGCTTTGCCATCAGCATTGCCGTAGAAGTCCCAACCAGAACCTTCTTTCGCGTATGGGTCTGAACCTTCTTTAAAGCGCCACTGTGTTTCCTTACCATCAACAACAGGCCAACGTAGACCACGTACTTGGTGGTAGCGGTCGTATGGAGCCAAATCATGACCGTGACCACGGCCAAATGTTGCGTATTCCTCAAACAGACCTTTTTGAACATAGAAACCGAAGTGGTGAGCATCGTCATTCAGTTCACGAGCTTCTTCGATAGGGAATTTGTCGACGTTACCATTGCGGTAAAGTACGTCGTACATTGTTTTACCACGGTATTGAGGCGCTTTCGCTAGAAGCTCTTCAGGCCACACTTCTTCCATTTTGAAGCGTTTCGAGAACTCCATTAGCTGCCACAGGTCGGATTTTGCTTGACCGACTGTGCCCACTTGTTGGTACCAAGCTTGGGTACGACGCTCTGCGTTACCGTAAGCACCTTCTTTTTCAATCCACATAGCGGTAGGAAGAATAAGGTCTGCTGCTTGTGCTGTTGCTGTCGGGTATGGGTCAGACACAACGATGAAGTTTTCTGGGTTGCGGTAACCTGGAAGACGCTCTGTGTTGATGTTTGGACCGGCTTGCATGTTGTTGTTACATTGAACCCAGTAACAGTTCAGAACGCCGTCATTCAGCATACGGTCTTGCAATACGGCGTGGAAGCCAGGTTTTGGTGGAATCGTACCTTCTGGCAGTTTCCAGATGTCTTCTGCAATCTTACGGTGTTTAGGGTTAGCAACCACCATGTCCGCTGGTAGGCGGTGAGCAAACGTACCAACCTCACGAGCGGTACCACATGCTGATGGTTGGCCCGTTAGTGAGAATGGGCTGTTCCCCGGAGTCGAGATCTTACCGGTTAGTAGGTGGATGTTGTAAACCAAGTTATTCATCCATACACCACGAGTATGCTGGTTCATACCCATCGTCCATAGAGACATCACTTTCGTGTTTGGATCCGCGTATTGCTTCGCAAGCTCGATAAGCTTCTCTTTCTCAACACCAGAGATTTCAGATGCTTTTTCTACTGTGTATGGCGCTACTGATTTCTTGTACTCTTCGAATGAGATAGAAGTGAGTTTGCCAGAGTTCGGGTTCTTCGCTGCTTTTTGTAGCGGATCATCGTCACGTAGACCGTAGCCGATGTCAGTGTCTGCTTGAGTGAAGTTCGTGTGTTTGTTCACGAAGTCCCAGTTTACTGCATCGTTTTCGATGATGTAGTTTGCGATGAAGTTAGCAATTGCAAGGTCAGACTGAGGATTGAAAATGTAGCCGTGGTCTGCCAACTCAAATGAACGATGGTAGTAAGTAGAAAGCACGTTCACTTTAACGTGAGGGTGGCTTAGGCGGCGGTCAGTAATGCGAGTCCATAGAACCGGGTGCATCTCTGCCATGTTTGAGCCCCAAAGAACGAAAGCGTCTGCGTTCTCAAAGTCATCGTAACAACCCATTGGCTCATCGATACCGAATGCGCGCATGAAACCTACAACGGCAGAAGCCATACAGTGGCGAGCGTTTGGATCAATGTTGTTTGATCGGAAGCCTGCTTTCATTAACTTTGATGCAGCGTAGCCTTCCATTACTGTCCATTGGCCTGAGCCAAACATACCTACGCTTGTTGGGCCTTTTTTCTCGAGGGAAGCTTTCCATTTCTCAGCCATGATGTCGAAAGCGTCATCCCAAGAGATAGGTGTAAATTCACCATCTTTGTGGAATTTGCCATCTTTCATTCGTAGCATCGGTTGAGTTAGACGGTCTTGACCGTACATGATCTTAGAAAGGAAGTAACCTTTGATGCAGTTCAGACCTTTGTTTACTGGTGCTTCTGGGTCACCCTGTGTTGCTACCACTTTGCCGTTTTGAGTGCCAACAAGAACAGAACAGCCTGTACCACAGAAACGACAAGGTGCTTTGTCCCATGTGATTTTGGTTTGATCAGAGCTTGCAATCAGGTTGGCTGCAGATGCTGGTAGTGTCACACCTGCGACAGCAGCAGCTGATGCAGCCGCGTTTGCTTTCACAAACGCACGTCTTGTCATTTTCATACTTCACCCTCGATTTGGGAATGTTGTGTTCCAGTGTCTTCTTCATCCGTTTCTTCAAGCCCAGTTTCGATTTGGTGATAAACCAATACCGTGCTTAAGACGTTCGGTAAATTGTTAATGGCATCGATAGTGTCTGTGATGAAACCTTGGTTCTCAGTTTCAAGTACGACGATAATCTTGCCTTCAGGACTGTCACCATAGATTTCCGCATTTTCGTGTGCTTCTATCTTTTGTTTGATTTCGTCCAAATGTTCCGGCAGCACATGTACTACCAAACTTGAAATATGCACTTCATTTAGTGACATATAGCTCTCTCATTTATTTTTATTGCCTTTGGCCGACGACATTCGGCTTAGGCTGTTGTATTGCTCACATTGATGGATGAAGTCGGGCACACTGAAACACAGGCGCCGCAGCCGTTACACTCATCAAGGTCTAAATTGGGTTGTGCTACTTTCCCCAGTTCTAATTTGAACTGAATCGCCATCGGGTCGCACATATCCCCACAGCTTCGGCATTCGACATTTTGTTTTGCTAAGCAGTTATCGTTGATACTTGCTTTTGCTTGCCAAGGTTGTTCTGTTTCTGGCAAGAAAAGGGGCTCAGGACAGGCGTTTGCACATTGATAGCAAAATGTGCATTCATCGATGGAAAAATCGACCGAGGGGAATCCGCCATCACTTTTGGTTATAATCTTTGTTTCACAGGCCTCAATGCATTTACCGCAGCGAGTGCAATCGTCCGTAAACTGTTGCGGTTTAGTTAACCAAGGCAAACGTACGACGTTGTCGGGGGGCGCTTTTCTTGCAAAGAGTCTTCTTCTGGAAAGGTCTACCACTTAGTCACCTCGAAACTTGGAACCCAAACTAAGCATAGTCCACAATTTTCATTAATAAACTGTCATTTAAACTAACGAAATTGTAGTTTTTGACATATTTGTATAAATACCTCTTAGGGGGTAAATGGTATGCAATATTGTTTTGGATCAATAAATTCCGTCGCAGGTGATCACATATTGATAAAGTTGAAAGGTAATGGGTTCATTGCACGTACAAATAGGATTGTTAATGGGCGAGGAACTCAGATTGTTTAAAAATGTGAAAAAGTCGGTGACGCGCACGATTGCGTCCGCAATGCTTCTTATTTTGCTGCTCTCAGTTGCTACGACTGGTTTTGCGATTTTTACGTTAGCGTCCAGTTTGAACGATGCTGAAGCCGTCAATGTTGCTGGCTCGATGCGAATGCAAAGCTACCGTCTAGCGAATGATATTCAGGTTAAATCTGTTGACTATTCTTCACATATTGACGCATTTGAAAATTCGATATATTCACCTTCAATGAAAGCGCTTCAGCATTGGTCTGTGCCTGAAGACATCACTCACGATTACTACCGCCTTATTATCAGATGGCATGAACTCAAGGCGGTGCTTAGAGGAGACAACCCGGCAGAATATCAACTCCTAGTGGCCGGTTTTGTTGAACAAATCGATGAGTTTGTATTTAAGCTGCAAAGCTTTTCGGAGCAAAAACTGATTAACTTAGCCTGGATCGGCGGGTTAGGGTTGGGTGGCATCCTTTGTGTCAGTATGTTTGTCGTTCATTTTGTGCGCCTCGAAGTTGTTCGGCCTCTGCGTGCCTTAGTTTTTGCTAGCGAGCAAATTAAAAATCGCTCATTCAATATATCGCTCAATGTATCCAGCGATAATGAAATGGGAATACTGACTCGAACCTTTAACCGGATGGCGACAGACCTTGGTAAGTTGTACCGAGGATTAGAACAAGCGGTTGATGAGAAAACACGTAAATTGCAGCATGCCAACCAGTCTTTAGAAGTGCTGTACGACTCGTCAAAAGAACTCACGGCGTCGCGTATTAATCAAGACAATTTCCAGGCGATTTTGCAGCATATCGTCAGTCTTGAGGGCATTAAAGCGGTCAAACTTGAAATCGAGCAGCTAGGAGAACCGAGCTGGATATTGATGGAAGGAGAAGAATGCTGCCAAGATTGTGATGAAGATTGCCACGGTAAAGCCCTGATGCTAGATGGTGAGCACTTGGGCTATTTATATTGGAAAGCAGGGTTACCTTGTCCGAACGAGGCTCTTATTGACAACTTCGTGCAGATTTTATCACGCGCCGTGTATTACAATCGGGCGCAGCGCCAAGCAGAACAAATTCTGCTGATGGAAGAGCGAGCCACTATTGCTCGGGAGTTGCATGATTCATTGGCTCAAGCACTCTCTTACTTAAAAATTCAGGTCGCTTTGTTAAAGAGAAGCGTAAAGAACTTGCCTGACGAAAAGGCGATCGCGCAGGCTAATCAAGTTATTGCTGAGCTAGATACGGGCTTATCTGCCGCGTATACGCAGTTACGCGAGTTACTGACGACGTTTCGTCTTACGATTAAAGAGGGCAGTTTTGGCCAAGCATTGCAAGACATGGTTGAAACGCTCAGTGAACAAACTGCTGCGGACATTACGCTAAAAAATAGACTTTCATCAACTGAACTGGATGCACATCAGCAGGTTCATTTACTACAGTTGATAAGAGAAGCGGCAATTAATGCAATCAAACATGCGCAAGCAGATAATATTCACATTCAATGTCTCGATAATGATGGAAAAGTCACAGTAACCGTTAGCGACGATGGAATAGGCTTTGAACATCAAGACGAAAAATTAAATCATTACGGTATGAGTATCATGCAAGAGCGGGCCGCTAGACTGCATGCCGATCTGCACATCGAAGCATCGATAAACAAAGGTTGTACCGTAAAATTAGAATTCCAACATAGTAAGGAAGTAAACAGTGACAGTGTGTAAAGTAATGCTGGTGGATGATCATCCACTCATGCGAAGAGGTATCCACCAGCTTTTAAGCTTTGAGCCTGAGTTTGAGGTCATTGCAGAAGCAAGTAATGGCGCGGATGCAGTAGCGAAAGCGCATGAGCTAGAACTGGATCTTGTACTTCTTGATCTTAATATGAAAGGCATGTCTGGCCTTGATACTTTGCAAGCACTGCGTGCAGATGGCTGTGAAGCCAGAATTGTCATTCTAACCGTTTCAGATAGCCCAGCAGATATAGAAGCAATAGTTCGAAGTGGTGCCGATGGCTATTTATTGAAAGACACTGAGCCTGATGAGTTGGTTGAGTTGCTAAAACAAGCGCATCAAGGGGACAAGGCATACAGCCAAGAAGTTTCTAAGTATTTGAGTGAACGCTCAGAGCAAGAGGACGTGTTTGATACACTGACCGATCGTGAATCTCAGATCTTAAGAGAGGTGGCAAGAGGTTTCCGCAACAAGCAAATTGCCGATCGTCTTTTTATCTCTGAGTCTACGGTTAAAGTACATATGAAGAGTTTACTTAAAAAGCTTCAAGTTCCTTCTCGTACTGCAGCAACCGTCCTTTATCTTGAGCGCTTTGGCGACATCAAATAACATTGTTGGATTTGAATCTGTAATAATAAATAAAATCAAACAGTTATATTGATTCTGACGAATAAAAAAACCGCCTGTTAGGCGGTTTTTTTACTTGTCTGGGCGAATAGAGTACAAGTCACTGTTGTGCTTACCACACTCCAAATAGTACTGATAAGCCACTTTTTTGCTTTCAGCAATGACTCTCATGCAGTGCATTTTCCCCTGTTCAAAATATCGAATCTCATATTCTACACTGGTATCAAGTTGCTCAGCGGCTGCCATACTTCGCCTCCATAAACCATCCAAAAAACATCCATGCAAATTATATGCCGTTATAGGGAGCGTCGTTCGGTACGTTTTTTAGCCGATAATTGCGCTCTAACTCACTTTTTTGCGGATAGCTGTGATCAAAAAGTTAATTTCAAACTCTATATATTATTAAGGTGGCAATCAATATTTGTCACACTGGTGTAAGTTTGCCGCAATACTAAGTGATACAGGTTGAGTATAGAACTTAATCAACAGAAAAGGGAATACGAATAAGTGACTAAATTAAAGGGTGTATCTAATAAGGCGCTTCGTTATGGTCTTCTATTTTGCTTCGTATTTCTGCTTGCCGGTTGTGCGAAAAAGTTTTTATACAGCAATATCGATTGGTTCGTGCTCGATTACTTAGAGGACTATGTCTCGTTGCAAGGGGAACAAGAAGTCCTGGTGGAAGAGCGCTTATTATTGTTGGCAGACTGGCACAAGAAAGAGGAGTTACCATTATATATCGAACATTTAAAAGACCTTGAGAGATTAAAAGCGAGCGATATCACCTTAAATTACTTACAACAAAATCGAGATAGAATGCGAGCGCATTACGATAGAGTGGTAAGCAAAGCAGCACCAGATCTTTTTGCGTTAAGTTTGCAATTAACGAAAGAGCAAGAACGCGAGTTTTTGAGTAATGTACAAGAACATTATCAAGAGCGAAACGCAAAATATGCCGATAAGACAGAAGACGAAGTGCGTGAAATTATTCTGGATAACACTGAAGAGTGGATGGAAGAATGGCTAGGGAATCTATCAGGAAATCAGCGTCAATTAGCTCAAAGATTTTCTCAGCAAGTTATTTTAAACAGCCCTTTATGGAGAGATTATCGAGCCACGGTATATCAAGAGCTCGAATACTTGTTCGACAACAAATCTAATGTTGTGACTTATCAAGATATATTTATGCGACTCTTGTTCGAGCCAGAGAGTTATTATAGTGAGCAGCTTTCTCTGAATATTGATTCTAACTTTGCATTGGTTGATCAACTGACATTAGATGTTTCTCGTTCGATGACCGATAAGCAATGGCGTCATTTTCGTGAAAAGGTTAAAGAGTGGCGAGTACTGGCTGAGGAACTTTTAGATTAAATTCATACTTCAATGAGCGAAAGCAAAGCGCAAAAGCCTTTCTTATCAAAAAATGATTCAAAGCAAATTCTTATTGAGCTAAGAGCGTAACATAGCGTGAGGTTTGATGAGGCAACGTCAGCTTATCAATGCGTGATAATGCCTCATCGTACAAAACAATGAGAATAAATATGAAACATTTAGTTGAAAGATTTCTTCGATACGTCACGTTTGATACCCAATCCAATCCACATGTGACGCTTTGCCCAAGTTCACCTGGTCAGCTTGTGTTTGCTGAGTTACTTAAAAAAGAGATGATCGAGCTTGGTTTAAGTGACGTGACTTTGGATAAAAATGGCTACTTGATGGCTAAACTGCCAGCCAATGTTGATTGTGAGGTTCCTCCTATCGGCTTCATTGCCCATATGGATACCGCGCCGGATGCATTTGGCAAAAACGTAAAGCCGCAATTCATCGAAGATTACCAGGGTGGCGATATTGCATTAGGGTTGGGGGATGAAGTGTTATCTCCCGTGCAATACCCTGATTTACATCACCTACATGGCCACAATCTTATTACTACCGATGGCACTACATTACTTGGCGCGGATAACAAAGCCGGTATCGCAGAGATTCTTTCCGCGGTAGCTCTGCTACTGGAAAACCCAGACATTCCACACGGCGACATTTGTATCGGCTTTACTCCGGATGAAGAAATCGGTCGTGGTGCAGATTTGTTTGATGTTAAAAAATTTGGCGCGAAATGGGCATACACTATAGATGGTGGCCCGCAAGGTGAATTGGAATACGAAAACTTTAATGCAGCAAACGCTGATGTAATTTTTCATGGTGTTAGCGTTCATCCAGGTACTGCAAAAGGCAAAATGGTCAATGCGATGAACTTGGCTGCGAAATTTCAAGTTCAAATGCCCCAAGATCAAACTCCGGAAACAACCGAAGGTTACGAAGGGTTCTTCCATCTAAAATCGGCAGAAATGGGCGTTGCACGAAGCGAGCTAGGTTACATTATTAGAGACTTTGACCGTCAAAGACTTGAGGATCGAAAAGCCTTTATGCAGAAACTCGTCGATGAAATGAACACGGGTTTACGCCATGGTTCTGTAGAGCTAAAAATAAAAGACAGCTATTACAATATGAGAGAAATGGTTGAGCCTTACCCTCATATCATTGAGCTGGCAAAGCAAGCGATGGAAGCGTGTGATGTGGAACCGATTATAAAACCTATTCGTGGTGGTACAGATGGTGCTCGTTTATCTTTTATGGGTTTGCCGTGCCCGAATATCTTCACCGGTGGTTTTAACTTCCACGGAATTCATGAGTTTATTTCTGTTGAAATGATGGAAAAATCAGTACTCGTTATTGTCAAAATTGCTGAGCTCACAGCGAAAAAACACAGTTAAAAGACTACGTCGAGACCTCTTGCAGATTTAATAACAAAATAGCCCAGATCTTCCTGGGCTATTTAAATATTAAGATGGAATACTAGCGCACGTCTTTGTCTTCAATTTCAATGTCTTCTAGTGGTAACCAGTCGACTTTCACACCCGCTTGATCGAACATATCTTGACTGACTTGGATTTTATCTCCCCAGCGAGATAAAAAGTCTTCAGACTGCTCAGGGCAGTGTACGTGTGAGATCCCTGTTTGAATGATCTTTGCCGCGCAGTTAGGGCAAGGAAAATGCGTTACCCAAATATCACATCCGTCTAAGTCACGTTTTGAGAACAAAATTGCGTTCTCTTCCGCGTGCAGTGTTTTAAGGTATTTCAACTCGCGCTCATCGGTGTCGACACTGTCAGAAACACCATGCGGATAGCCATTAAATCCAACAGATACAATGCGATTCTGTTTAGTAATAACGGCACCGACTTGTGTTGATGGGTCCTTACTCCAAGACGCCACTAGTTCTGCCATCTGGTAAAAGCGTTTCGCCCATTTAGAAATCATAGTCATCCTCTCTGTCGAAGGCGTTGAATTAATTGAATGATAACCCATTTATATTAAAAAAATAGTCAAAATCGGGGTCTTGAGTATGAAGGCGTCACTTTTTACCTTTTTAGCCACAAAACGTTCTTATCTTGAGCACTGAATCTCACTTTACGCCCGAATACAATACTCCCGTTAGTGTTTCCAAGCACACGCTAAAATTCGCGATCTCCTAAGGCGTATATTAAATAGTTATGATTGAGTTGTATGTATATTGCTCATTGAATACCACTGTTAACTAAATTACTTTATTTTCCTTTTGTTTCTCATGTTTACATTTAGAAACACCTTGGGCGCTTTTCAGTGAAGTTTTCAGTGGCAGCAAGGAGTAAGGTTGATAGGAATTCAACAATATCCTGTTCTATAAAGACGGTAAATACATGCAAAAGAAACCACTTGTCGCACTAATGGCGGCTACAGCAATCCTCGCTGGATGCGGGGAAGCTAATAATGCCCAAACGAAAGGTCAAGCGCCTCTCGTAGTGACTCAGGATGTCACGGTTATCGACTACCAACCGAGCAAGTCTTATATCGGTCGCATTGAAGCAGTAGAAGATACCAATATTACCGCGCAGATTTCTGGCTACTTAAAAGCTCGTCACTTTGAAGAGGGGCAAATGGTAGAAAAAGGGCAGCTCCTTTACTCTATCGAGCCATCTTCTTTTGAAGCCCAAGTCGCGAGTGCTAAAGCCGCACTTGCACAAGCTAAAGCGGCGCTAAAAAAAGCCGAATTAGATCATACTCGAGGTAAAAACTTGTTGCCTCGCGGTAGTATCTCTCAATCTGAGTTTGATGCTTTAACTGCGGCACTTCTTGGTGCGAGAGCAGAGCTAGAAGCGGCAAATGCTCAACTTAAACTTGCTGAAGTTAACCTTTCCTATACTCAAATCCGAGCACCTTTTAGCGGACGTATTAGTGATACCAAAGTTAGTACGGGTGATCTGGTTTCTCCGTCATCTGGCGTGCTGACAACTCTGGTGAGTTTAGATCCAGTTCATACCTCATTTAGTGTGAGTGAGCGTGAGCGTTTAGCTATGGGTATGGATCAAGTAAAAGGTGATGGCTCGGCTGAATCAAACCGCGTTGAAGTTCAGCTTGAACTGGAAAATGGACAGTTTTTTGAGCATCTTGGTAAGCTTGATTTCTTAGGTAATCGTATTGACACCAAAACGGGTACGATTGCTATGCGCGCGCTAGTGCCAAACCCAGAGCAGAAGTTACTTCCGGGTCAACACATCAAAGTGAACTTGAGAGATAAGAACACGAAAGACGTTATTGTTATCCCACGACGTGCCGTACAGACTGACTTAGAAGGTGACTTTGTGATGGTGATGGCTGAGGGAAGTGTGGCAGAGCGTCGTAACGTCGAGCTTGGCCCTCAGGTTGAACAAGGCATTATCATTCGAGAAGGGCTCGATCAGGAAGATACGGTTATTACACAAGGCCTACAACGTGTGCGTAATGGTGTAGAAGTGCGCCTTCAAGCACCTGCTGAAGATAAGCAGTAGGGGGCACTATGTTAAGTCGTTTCTTTATTCAGAGACCTAAATTCGCGCTGGTTATTTCGATCATATTAACGCTAGCCGGCGCGATCTCACTGGCGATTTTGCCAGTGGCTGAGTATCCACAGATAAGCCCGCCATCAGTAAGCGTTTCGGCTTACTACACTGGCGCGAGTGCGGAAGTTGTCGAGCAGGCCATTGCGGACCCCATAGAGACCTCAGTCAACGGCGTTGAGGATATGATATACATGTCTTCAAAGAGCGCGAACGATGGCTCTTACAGCCTAAACGTCACGTTCGATGTTGGCACCGATCCAGATATGGCGCAAGTTAACGTGCAAAACCGCGTGTCACAGATTGAGTCAAAACTGCCTCAAGAAGTTCGCATGGTTGGTGTGACGGTGAAAAAGCGTTCACCTGACCTGCTGATGGTACTTAACTTCTATTCACCTGATGGCAAATACGATGATCAGTTCTTGATTAACTACATTAACTTGAATGTAAAAGATCAGTTGGCTCGTGCGAAAGGTATCAGTGAAGTTAACGTGATTGGTGGTGGCGAATACGCAATGCGTGTTTGGTTAGATCCTGAAAAAATGGCCAACCTTAAGCTAACCACGTCAGACGTATACGCCGCTTTGGCTGAACAGAACGTTCAAGTTGCGGCAGGGCGTGTAGGTGCAGCACCATACAACAATCCGCAAGAAGTTCAGTTTAACCTTGTGACCAAAGGTCGCTTGGAAAGCGTGAGTGAGTTTGAGAACGTAGTCCTTCGAGCTAATCCCAATGGCTCTACGGTTTATCTGAAAGATGTTGCTCGCGTTGAACTAGGCAAAAAGTTCTACGATGGTATCGGTAAGTTCCGTGGCCAGGACGCGTCAATCGTTGCGTTGTCTCTTCAATCGGATGCGAATGCGTTAGAAAGTGGTCAGGCCGTCATGGAGCTCCTTGAGGGCTTGAGCAAAAACTTCCCAGAGGGAATGGAATACGAGACCAGCTACGATACAACCGTGTTCGTATCTGAATCGATCAAAGGGGTAGTAAAAACACTGATTGAAGCGATTCTATTGGTGATTGCTGTAACTTACTTGTTCTTGGGTAGTGCGCGTGCAACGTTGATTCCTGTTGTCGCGATCCCCGTTTCTCTGATTGGTACGTTTGCCATCATGCAGGCAACGGGCTTCACCATTAATACGGTTACTTTGTTTGGCTTGATCCTTGCGATTGGTATCGTGGTGGATGATGCGATTCTGGTTATCGAAAACGTCGATACTACCATGGCGAAAGACCCAACTATTTCACCGCGTAAAGCGACGTTGCTAGCGATGAAAGAAGTAACGGGCCCAATCATCACGTCGACCTTGGTCCTACTTGCGGTATTCATACCTGTTGCCATGCTGCCAGGTATCACCGGTATCATGTATCGCCAGTTCGCTTTGACCATCTGTATTTCGGTTGTGATTTCATCCATCAATGCATTGACGCTGTCTCCAGCACTTTGTTCCCTGGTATTGAAGCAGGGTGGGGGCAATACCGCTAACTGGTTCCAGGCTTTCAACCGAGGCTTAGAGCGCATTACTACGCGTTATGGCCAGATCGCTGGTTTCTTGGTGAAGAAGTCTTTACTGCTCGTGACGTTCTTTATAGTTGCTATCGCAGCGGTCACTTTCTTTGCGAAAACCACCTCTACAGCGTTTGTTCCTCAAGAAGATAAAGGCATTTTGCTGGTTAACGTACAGCTACCAGATTCAGCCTCTTTATCACGTACTGAAGAAGTCACCAATGATTTAATGAAAATGATCGGTGAAGAACCTGGTGTGGATGGTGTGACGGTTGCGAACGGTTACTCGTTTATGACAGGCGCAGCAGCATCAAACGGTGCTTCTGTATTTATCAAATTGCATGACTGGGATACTCGTAACTCGCTGCAAGGAGAGCACTCTGCTAATGCTATCGCGGCACGTATTAACGGGCGAGCGGCGACAGAGTTACCTCAAGCGGTTGTTTTTGCGATGGGACCACCGGCGGTTCCAGGTATGGGCGCTGCGTCTGGTTTTGAGTTTGTGCTTGAAGACACGCTAGGGCGAAGTCGTACCGACTTGTCGATGGTCATGGGAGAAATGATCCAAGCGGCTAACCAAGCGCCTGAAATTGCCTACACGTTTAGCACGTTCCGCGCGAATGTTCCGCACTACTACGTTGATATCGATCGTGAGAAAGCGCAGCAATTAGGTATTTCGCTGTCGTCTATTTTCCAAACCTTGCAAGGCAACTTAGGTTCGCTTTATGTGAATGACTTCACCATGTTTGGTAAGAACTTCCGCGTAACCATGCAAGCTGATAGCCAGCACCGTAGCAGCATGGAAGATCTAGAGCGTTTCCATGTTCGTTCTTCGAACGGTGATATGGTCCCGTTAAGTACGCTAGTGAGCTACGAGCAAGTGTTTGAGCCTGATGTGGCGTGGCGTTACAACATGTACCGCAGTGCTATCATTCAAGGCCAACCAGCTCCGGGTTACTCTAGTGGTGATGCGATTGCAGCAATGGAACGCGTTGCTGCTGAAGTTCTTCCGCAAGGGTACACGTATGAATGGACAGGTATGGCTTATCAGGAAGTGCTTGCGGGTAACCAAGCCATTTATGCGTTTGCGCTGGCTTTGATCTTCATTTACTTGTTTATGGTGGCTCAGTATGAGAGTTGGAGTATTCCACTGGCTATTATTTTGGTGGTCCCAGTAGCAACGTTAGGTTCCTTCCTTGCGTTGAATCTAACTGGCACGCCGCTTAACTTGTATGCCCAAATTGGTCTTGTCTTGCTCATAGCCTTGGCGGCGAAAAACGCAATTTTGATTGTGGAGTTCGCCAAGCAAGAGCGTGAAGAAAAAGATGCTGATATCGATAGTGCAGCGGTTAAAGGAGGCACGTTACGTTTCCGCGCTGTGAATATGACCTCTTGGTCATTTATCCTGGGTATCTTCCCGCTTATCTTTGCCGCTGGCGCGGGGCACGTGAGTCAAAACTCACTCGGCGTGTCGCTGATTGGTGGTCTATTGTGTGTGCTTCTAGCAGGTACATTCTTGATCCCAGGCTTCTACGCTCTGGTGCAAAGACAGCGTGAGAAAGTTCATGGCGGCAACACCAAGCTGGTTCCTCTTGATGATGAGTAATCACATCCGAAGTGCGCAGCAAGCACGAAGTGACAATTGAAAAAAAGCCCGAAGCGATGATTGCCTCGGGCTTTCTATTTTGAAAAGGGTTATTTTAGCGCAGTTTTGAATTGTGCAACGGCTTCATCCATATCATGAGCTTGAGCAGAGACAGAGTTCACTTCGTGCAAGCATTCCTGAGCGGATTGCATGTTATTCTCAGATATTGCGTTTAGCTCGGTGATTGAACCGCTAACTTGGTTCATAACGATACCTTGTTCTTCAATTGCTGAAGCTATGCGCTCCGAATTACCTTGAATTGAATGCATGTCAGTGATGATCTGCTGTAGGCTAGAATCCAGTTTTTCAGAAGCATTAAGTGTTTGTTGCCCTTGATCGTTACATTGATCAATATCAGCAACAACTGTAGACATTTGAGTTTGAATGTCTGCAACGACCCGCGTGATTTCCTCTGTGGATTGATGAGTTCGGCTAGCTAGGGCGCGTACTTCATCGGCGACAACTGCAAACCCGCGGCCTTGTTCGCCTGCTCGCGCGGCTTCAATTGCTGCGTTGAGAGCTAGTAGGTTGGTTTGCTCTGCTATTTCTTGGATGATGTTCACGGCACCACCAATTTTATCTACATGCTGATTCAGCGAGCCAATCGACTGCTGGCTGTTTGATAAAATCGTGGTTAGTTGACCGATGTTGGTTACCGTCGCCTCAACAACTCCTCGACCTTGTTCGGCATTATTCGCTGCCTGATGTACGCCTTCTACCGCAACTGATGTGCTTTCAGAGATTTCACCTATTGTGGCAACCATTTGCTGAACTGCCGTCGCCATTGATGCAGTGTGGTCAGTTTGAGTGTGGAATTGCTCCATAACGCCTTCTAACTCACGATGCATATTATCGGTACTTGCAGTGAGTTGCGCCGATTTTTCTTGGGTACTACTAATTAGATGCTCAAGCTTATCCAATAGGTCATTGAGGTGATGACTGATATCAAATAGCTCGTCTTGACCTTTCAAATCAGATCGAAGTCCCATGTTGTTCGTTTCGCTGATACTTCGAATGGTGCCAAGTAAGCTATTCACTCGCGTATTGATTGAACGTGAAATTTGCCAAATCAATGCGAAAATAACGACTAAGATCAGAGCTGTAATGACCTGCTTGATGGTCGACATTTGTTCATCACGTTGTGCGGCAGCAGAGCTAAGGGCTGTGGAAAAGGTTTCAAATTGCTCTTCTACGGCATGAGATAATGCGCGAGTTTCACCGAGTAGGCCTTTGTCATAAGCAACCCCAACAACTTGCTTTTGGGCCGCCAATTGCTTACCTGTTTTGATAAGCTCAGGAGCATATTGCCCCTCAAGCAAGTCACTATTGAATAGTCCTGCTTTTACCGCAGAGTCAAAACGGACTAATGCCAATAACTGCTGGTGGTCTGAACGTTGTTTTGCTTCTAATAGTGCTTGTTCGTAACCAGCGAGAAGCCCACTCTTTGAATCAAGCCCGTATCGTTGGTAAGCGCTGACCAGATTCTGAAAGCCCCTTTGGTATGCGAGCAAGTCTTGCTTAAATTGTTGACTGGAAGGTAATTCATTACTCTTGAGTATGTTCGCAAGCTCTTTTTCTGTGTCTATAAACTTGTCAACATTGGCGTCAAACTTATTTAGATATTTGTCATTACTACGTAGTAGGAAATCTTTTTCATTTCTGCGTAAGTTGAGTAAGCGTATTTCTAGATCACCAACGAGTTTGATGGCGTGATTAAGGTCATTGCTCTTATTTTCAAAATGGGATGACGTACCCAAAAGGGCCACGATGCCTAAAATGGCGATAACTCCGAGGAAGTAGAGTTTTTGCCTAATAGTCATATTGTTGTTTCCTGAATAAGTAACTAAAAAGAGAAATCCAATGAGATTTCCAAGGGCTAGCAAACGTTGTTCAACTAACATGTCGAGAAAACGACATGCACTAATACAGCACTTTTTTACGTTGCTGTTTTTTCGCTCCGTGCTTGTTTTTTGTATCAAGTCGTCGGCGTTGAGAAGCGCGGGTTGGTTTCGTTTTAATACGCTTCTTCTCCTGTAAAGCGGCAGCTTTTATCAATGCTTGAAGCCGATTTAGGGCGTCTTCCTTATTTTGTTCTTGTGTCCGAAATTGTTGCGCTTTGATGATGATCACGCCATCTTTACTTATACGACTATCAGAAAGTGCAAGTAATCGCTCTTTGTAAAAGTCAGGTAAGCTGGAATTCCGGATATCAAAGCGCAGGTGTATAGCGGACGCTACCTTGTTAACGTTCTGGCCACCATTTCCTTGAGCTCTAATTGGGGATAATTGAATTTCCCACTCTTGAATTGTGACGGAGTTCGAAATTTTGAGCATGATAAGTAAATGCCGGTAAGGACGATTGAAAGAGCTGATAAATTAACATTACAGATGCACAAATAGAAGAAAAGACATGAGCACGATTGATTTTAGACCCTATGAGGGATTCATATTTGATATGGATGGTACTCTAATCGATACCATGCCAGCCCACTTGGCAGCTTGGCAAGCAACTGCTGAGCGTTTTGATTTTCCGTTTTGCCAGGAATGGTTTCACAGTTTGGGAGGGATGCCGAGCTTTAAAATTGTTGAGGAACTAAATCGTGTGCATGAGCTTTCGTTAGATCCTAAAACTGTCGCGACATTTAAAATGGAAACATTCGCTGCTATGGAGCTTCATGGTGACGTTATTCCTTGTACGAACATCGTGTTAGAGGAATATTTAGGCCATAAGAAAATTGCAGTCGGGACTGGCAGCCAACGAGAAAGTGCCATGCGCTTATTAAGTCATGCAGGTTTATTAGACAAGTTGGATGTTGTAGTAACCGCGAGTGATGTAGAGAACCATAAACCCTTTCCAGATACCTTTTTGGTGGCCGCGGAACAACTCGACTTGGAGGCGTCACAGTGTCTTGTGTTCGAGGATACTGAGTTGGGGAAGCGAGCGGCGCATGCAGCTGGTATGGATTGCGTTATGGTGCAAGATAATGAGTTGATCTTTTTCCCAAAACCATAGTGGCAATATCCCTTAATATGAGATCAAAATGGGGTGCAAATGCACCCCATTAATTTTTACCACATCATCGATCATGAATCATAGATGCTTATTCTGGTTGAACTAGCTCTTGGTATTCAAATGAAGGTACCACAACTTCTACGCGACGGTTTTTCTCACGACCTTCGCGAGTGCTGTTGTCAGCAACTGGGTTTTCTTCACCCATACCTTTAACTGTCAAACGATCTGAACCAATGCCAGCTGCGGTTAGGTAATCAGCAACAGATTGAGCACGACGCTCAGACAGTTTTTGGTTGTATGCCGCAGGGCCTGAGCTATCCGTGTAACCAGTAATCTCTACTTGAGCTTGAGGATATTCGTTCAAGAATGAAACAAAGTTGTCCAGACGTTCAGAAACGGACTCTGTTAACTTAGCACTATCGAATTCAAACGTACCTGTACCGTACTCTTCTTTGTGCACCTTGCTCATCATCACTGGTTCTGGATCTGGCTCGATCACTTCTTCCGTTACAACTGCTGCAACAACTGGAGCTGCTGCAAATTTGTAGTTAACACCGATACCAAAGAAGTTAGCATCCATGTCGTCCCACACGTCGTCAGACATGTCTTGGTAGCGTTGGTATTCAGCGCGAACACTCCAGTTTCTATCGATCGAGTATTCAGCCCCCAAAGAACCTGTTGGGACAAAGTCTGTTTCGTCATCAGACATCATGTAAGCACCACCGATCTTAGCAAACAGATTCCAAGAGTCGTTTAAGTGCCAGTTGAATTTAGGTGCAAGTGTTAAAGCCGTTAGATTGCCGTCAATCGTATTAACCGTGTTAGCCCCTGACATCGAGTTAGCTTTGTAGTCGCCTAAGAAGTCTACGCCGTACTCTAGCCCAATGATATCGGTAAAGTCATAACCGATATGTAGTCCTGCACCGAACGCTTCATCATCACAAGGGCTATTTAGATAGCAAGCGTCGTCAAGTGTAGTCATGCCCACTTTGCCCCCGATGTACATTTCAGCTTGAGCAGAGTTTAAAAGCGCGCTACTACCAGCTACCACTGCTGCTACTGCAATTGCTACTTTGTTCATAATGTTTCCTTGTATTGATTGCATATTAACTTCTACTTCGTTTTATCAAAAAATTAGAAAAAACCAGCGTTTATAAGAAATTAGTTTAATATTCTAATCATTTCATATCAAGCAACAATATATTTGAACTTGATCAACATTTACTACCCAAAAATACCTCACAAACTTCTGATATTTCTTACATTGTAGTAAAGATTTTTTGGTGCATAAGAAAATTGATGATTATTTTGAACTTTTTTCGTAAACTTTACTTTACATTGTGCGTGGTGGTTAACAGGTGGTTTTTATTTGCATTTATTTTCAAAAACTGATTGCAAGTCTACGCCTAAGCCGATAAGTTACTTAAACGCTAGACAGAAAATGACCACAGCCCTTGATGCTGCTCGCTTTGTGAACAATGTTGCAATGAGTTCAGTTGGTAAAAATGGGGTCGGAAATAAAACCAGGAAGTAGAAGTAATGTTTCAAACTGATGATGTAAGAATAAATAGAGTAAAAGAGTTATTGCCACCTGTTGCAGTATTAGAGAAGTTCCCAGCGACTGAAACCGCTTCTTCGACCACTTTTGATTGCCGTAACGCCATTCACAATATTCTTGAAGGAAAAGACGATCGATTACTCGTGATCGTTGGCCCGTGTTCTATTCACGATCCGGCTGCCGCGGTTGAGTACGGTAAAAAGCTAAAAGTACTACGTGATGAACTGGGCGAGCAGCTTGAGGTTGTTATGCGAGTTTATTTTGAAAAGCCGCGTACAACCGTTGGTTGGAAAGGCCTTATCAATGACCCTTACTTAAATGACACCTATAAGCTAAATGATGGTCTACGTATCGGACGTAAACTTCTTCTTGATCTAACCGATATGGGCTTGCCAACGGCAAGTGAATTCTTAGATATGATCACACCTCAGTACGTGGCGGATTTGATCAGTTGGGGCGCTATCGGTGCTCGTACGACAGAATCTCAGGTTCACCGCGAGCTAGCTTCTGGTCTTTCTTGTCCTGTAGGTTTCAAAAACGGTACTGACGGGAATATTAAAATAGCGAGCGACGCGATTCGTTCTGCAAGCGCTTCCCATCACTTCCTTTCAGTAACAAAATACGGTCATTCCGCGATCGTAGAAACCGCTGGTAATCCAGACTGCCATATTATTCTACGTGGCGGTAAAGAACCAAACTACAGTGCAGCACATGTAGCTCAAATTAAAGATGAGCTGGACACTGCAGGTCTGCCGAAAAAAGTGATGATTGATTTTAGCCATGCTAACAGCTCGAAGCAGTTCAAGCGTCAAATGCTGGTGTCTGATGATGTATCCGAGCAAATCTCTGGTGGCGAAGAAGCCATTTTTGGAGTGATGATCGAGTCTCATTTAGTTGAAGGTCGCCAAGACTTAGTGGATGGTAAAGCAGCCACTTATGGTCAGTCGATCACTGATGCATGTATTGGCTGGGAAGACACGGAAACGGTACTTCGTCAGCTTTCTGATGCAGTAAAAGCGCGCCGCAACAAGTAAGCTCAACAGAAAAACTTTATAAAAGCGAAAAGTGAATAGTGAAGAGCCAGAGGTACTATGCCTCTGGCTCTTTTTGTTGAGAATTACTCTCATATCTTTCTATTGTTTCTGCTTTCCTATATGTTATCTGTATACGTTGTAACCAAAAGGAATTTGGAATTGAATCGTAATGTATGGCTTCTATCCCTCTGCCAAGCCTTATTAATGACAGGGAATATTTTACTCATATCTGTTATTGCCCTTATTGGCAAAACACTTGCGCCGTCATCAAGTTTTATCACATTACCAGTTGCACTGCAGTTTTTGGGACTGATGGCCGCGACAATTCCTGCGTCGCTAATTATGGGCAAGTTAGGGCGTCGCCTTGGTTTTAGCCTTGGTAATGTCATTGGCATTTTGGGTGCTAGTCTAGCGACGTATGCATTAAGTCAACAAAACTTCTATCTGTTCTGCATGTCTACGTTTTTGCTTGGTGTTGGTATAGGTTTCGGTACTCTATACAGGTTTGCTGCCATTGAAGTGTGTGAAGAGTCGGCAAGGCATAGGGCGATTTCGATATCTATGGCGGGTGGGGTGTTAGCGGCGATCCTTGGGCCTAATCTGGCCGTGTACTCGCAGCAGTGGTCAGATGATGGCTTATACATTAGTGCATTTGCTGTGCTTGTCGTGCTTTATATAACCGCGTTGGTTGTGCTACAAACCATTCGTTTTCCACCTGCACACACGCAGGCGCTACACGCTAAGGCGGATAAGCTGAGACTGATTATTCGTCGACCTAATTTCATGCTGGCAGTTATCGCGGCAATGGTTGCGTACGCGGTGATGAACATTTTAATGACAGCAACTCCTTTAGCGATGATTGGTTGTGGCTTTGATTTTGATAAAGCGGCGGGAGTGATCGAATGGCACGTGTTGGGTATGTTTGCACCTGCGTTTGTCACGGGCCGTCTGATAGAGCGGTTTGGCGCTAAGAATATGATTTTAGCGGGTGGATTGCTATTTGTTGCTTGTATTGGAATTAACATACATGGAGTGTCTATCTGGCATTTTAGCCTTGCTTTAATCCTGTTAGGAATAGGGTGGAACTTTATGTTTATCGCAGCAACCGGGCTGTTTAGTCAAAGCTATGAAGCGAAAAACAGAAGCAAGGCTCAAGCGTTTAATGAATTCTTCGTGTTCAGTTGTGTCACCATCACCGCATTACTATCTGGTTGGCTTGAGTCTACCGTAGGTTGGCAGAATCTTAATTTGTATGTTCTTCCATTTGTGTTACTCGTTATCGCGATGTTTGCGTTAAAAACGAATAAAAAGCCAGAATCACAAACCGCTTAATTAAGGCTTAATATATAACCCGGCCGATCGTGTCGGGTTTGTTTATTAGCTCAAATCAACAATCTCTTCTTTATCTTTTTATCGATAATGTGAATTCCCACAATAAAAATGTCGATTTGATAAGACTTTTTATCTAACTTTTTGTAATAAAAATAAAAATCCTGTATATATCTTGCCGAAAATCAATAAAAACTAAAGAAGTTTCGTCTATGTCAGCCAATATTTCTCATAAAGCTCAAGAAACTCTCGTGAGGGAGTCTGAGGAACTCGTCTCAACAACGAACTTACAAGGTGTTATTACATATTGTAATGAAGCCTTTTGCCGCGTTGCTGAATACACTCACGAAGAACTTGTCGGTCAGAACCACAATATAGTTCGTCATAATGATATGCCTAAAGCCGCTTTCGGTGACATGTGGGCACGCCTTAAACAAGGTAAAGCCTGGCGTGGAATGGTTAAGAATGCCACTAAGTCTGGCGGTTACTATTGGGTTGATGCTTATGTCACCCCTATCTACGAAGACAACCATGTTGTTGGGTATCAATCAGTGCGCGTGAAACCAAAGCGAGAGTGGGTTGATATTGCGACAAAAGCCTACAAAAGCATGCGTGCTGCAGAGAAGTCTGGCCGAACTTGGTCGTTGAAAATCAATGAAACCATTCGCTATGCGATTCTACTTGGTGCACTAACCGCACCTGCAACCGCATATGCGTTGTCTGTTGAAGGGCCGTTGGCTTGGCTTGCAAGTGCGTTACCTGCAAGTGTTCTAGCTCTGTTATTCCGCCAAGAGTTAATTGATACACCTCAGCAACTTAAAAAGTTACAAAAGCAATATGACAGCGTAAGTCGCTTGATCTATTCCGGTAACACGGCATTTTCGATTGCCGATTTCCATATCAAAATGCTATCCGCAAGAATTCGAACCGTGTTAGGAAGAATGACTGACTCCGCATTGCCTTTGCAGCATTGCGCCGAAGAGCTCAGTCAAACAACGGCAGAAGTCTCGGCTGCATTAAATCAGCAAAATACCGATATTCATCGTGTGCGAGATGCTACCCAAGAGGTGGAGTCGTCGGCAAATTCGGTTTCTTCGAGTACCAATGATGCCCATATGTTGATTGATGATACATTGAAGTCATGCTTGATGGCGAAGGAGACCATTGATCAAACGCACACCAATCTAGCGAAGTTAAGCCTTCAAGCTGAAAAAGCGACGGAAACGACGTATCAACTGAGTGATCAGGCGCAGAAGGTGAACCATTTGATGGAAGAGATTGGTGGGATCGCAGAGCAAACCAATTTACTGGCACTCAACGCGGCGATTGAAGCGGCAAGAGCAGGGGAGCAAGGTCGTGGTTTTGCTGTTGTAGCTGATGAGGTCCGCGCGCTTTCTGGGCGAACATCCAATGCAACTGAACAAATCCAAGCCTCTATCTCCACTATGTTGGCAACGATTCAAAGTTGGCAGAAAGATATTCTGGCAAACAAAGAGCAAACCGATGCCTGTTCTCAAGTAGCAGAACAAAGCGCGTTGCGTTTGTCTGAAGTTGAACAGATGATGCAAACCATGAGTGGGCTGATGGTTGATGTAGCAGAAGCGGCGAATAACCAGTTAAAGCTATCTAGTGATGTAAACCAGCACATTCATTCTATTGCTTCGACCGCAGAACAAAACTTGGCAGCAACACATTCAGTTGAGCAAAATAGCCGACAGTTGAAAGACCAAGTACAAGATTTCTATCAGCTCGCACTTCGATTTGAAGACAAATAGTCGTAACGAAAGTTGTGATGTTTATGTCCTGGCTGCGTTTATGCGAATAGGAGCCAGATAAAAGAAAGCCCCGCCATTGCTGGTGGGGCTTTTCAGTTTTCACATTCGCAATAGAGAAAACTGACTATCTTTTTACTGCAATTACGCGAGTAGCTCTTTTGCTGTGTTCACTACGTTTTCAGTCGTGAAACCAAACATTTTGAATAGTTCGCCAGCTGGTGCAGATTCACCGAATGAAGTCATACCGATGATGCGACCGTCGAAGCCTACGTACTTGTACCAGAAGTCAGCAATACCTGCTTCAATTGCGATACGTGCTGTTACGTCTGATGGCAGTACAGCTTCACGGTAAGCGGCGTCTTGTTTGTCGAATGCGTCTGTTGATGGCATTGAAACAACGCGTACTTTCTTACCTTCAGCAGTTAGCTGTGCTGCTGCTTCTACTGCTAGTTCAACTTCAGAACCTGTTGCGATAAGGATTAGCTCTGGCTTGCCTTCGCAATCTTTCAGAATGTAAGCACCTTTCGCGATGTCTGCTACTTGTTCTGCTGTGCGCTCTTGTTGCGCAAGGTTTTGACGAGAGAAGATAAGTGCTGTCGGTGCATCTTTACGTTCAATCGCTAGTTTCCAAGCTACAGCGGACTCAACTTGGTCACATGGACGCCATGTGCTCATGTTTGGTGTTAGGCGTAGCGATGCCATTTGCTCAACTGGTTGGTGAGTTGGACCATCTTCGCCAAGACCGATAGAGTCATGCGTGTACACTTGGATGTTCTGAATTTTCATCAGCGCAGCCATACGCATTGCGTTACGTGCGTACTCCATGAACATTAGGAATGTTGCGCCGTAAGGAACGAAACCACCGTGTAGCGCGATACCGTTCATGATCGCTGTCATACCGAATTCACGTACGCCGTAGTGGATGTAGTTACCAGAGAAGTCGCTTGCTTCTAGAGACTTAGAACCAGACCACATGGTTAGGTTAGAAGGTGCTAGGTCAGCAGAGCCACCCATGAACTCTGGTAGTAGAGCACCAAATGCTTCTAGAGCATTTTGAGACGCTTTACGTGATGCAATGTTTGCTGGGTTAGCTTGAAGATCAGCAATGATTTGGCTTGCTTTCTCTTCCCACTGTGCAGGAAGCTCACCGTTTACGCGGCGTTTAAATTCAGCTGCCAGCTCAGGGTACGCTGCTTCATAAGCTGCAAATTTCTCGTTCCACGCTGCTTCCTTAGCTGCGCCTGTTTCTTTCGCTGACCATTCTGCGTAGACTTCTTGCGGAATTTCAAAAGGACCGTGCTCCCAACCTAGTTCTTTGCGTGTTGCTGCAATTTCTTCAGCACCTAGTGGCGCACCGTGACAATCGTGTGAACCAGATTTGTTTGGTGAACCAAAACCGATGATAGTCTTAGTACAGATAAGTGTAGGACGTGGATCCGCTTTCGCCGCTTCAATTGCTGCGTTGATTGCGTCAGCATCGTGACCATCGACTGCAGGGATTACGTGCCAACCGTAAGCTTCGAAACGCTTAGGTGTGTCGTCAGAGAACCAACCTTCAACGTGACCGTCGATAGAGATGCCGTTGTCATCCCAGAATGCGATCAGCTTGCCTAGACCTAGAGTACCTGCAAGAGAGCATGCCTCGTGCGAAATACCTTCCATCAGACAGCCGTCGCCCATGAACACGTAAGTGAAGTGGTCAACGATGTCGTGGCCTTCTTTGTTGAATTGCGCTGCTAGCGCTTTTTCAGCTAGAGCCATACCAACCGCGTTAGTGATGCCTTGACCTAGCGGACCCGTTGTGGTCTCGATACCTGGCGCGTAACCATACTCTGGGTGACCAGGAGTTTTAGAGTGAAGCTGACGGAAGTTTTTCAGATCGTCGATAGACAACTCGTAACCTGCAAGGTGCAGTAGAGAGTAAATCAGCATTGAGCCGTGGCCGTTAGACAGTACGAAACGGTCGCGGTCTGCCCACTCAGGGTTTGATGGGTTGTGGTTTAGATGAGAGCGCCAAAGAACTTCAGCGATGTCAGCCATACCCATAGGTGCACCTGGGTGACCAGAGTTAGCTTGTTGAACACCATCCATGCTTAGCGCACGGATTGCATTTGCTAGATGTTTACGATCCATAGTGATTACTTCTCGATATTTGATTTAAATAGAGGGAACTCGCCGAAACAAGTTCAAATAGAATTTTTTGAAAATAGTGCTGATGGTAAAAGCGAGTAGACGGGCTACTCGCTTTTGGTAAGCAATTAAAGCTTAGCTTCGATCATCGCTTCTAGTTTGCCTTGGTCAACGGCGAAGTTGCGGATACCTTCAGCCAGCTTCTCAACAGCCATTGGGTCTTGGTTATGTTCCCATAGGAACTCTGCGTGAGTCATTGGTGCTGGACGCTCAGCTGCGCCTTTAGAATCAACTAGTTTCTCAACTACTTCACCTTCAGCTGCTTCTAGTTCTGCAAGTAGAGCAGGAGCGATAGTTAGACGGTCACAACCAGCTAGCTCTAAGATCTCACCGATATTACGGAAGCTTGCGCCCATAACTACAGTTTTGTAGCCGTATTCTTTGTAGTAGTTGTAGATCTTAGTTACAGATAGTACGCCTGGATCTTCTTGAGCTTCGAAGTCACGGCCTTCTTTCGCTTTGTACCAGTCCATGATACGACCAACGAATGGCGAGATTAGGAATACACCCGCTTCTGCACAAGCACGTGCTTGAGCGAACGAGAATAGAAGCGTTAGGTTACAGTTGATGCCTTCTTTTTCTAGGATCTCAGCTGCGCGAATGCCTTCCCAAGTTGAAGCCAGTTTGATAAGGATACGGTCGTTAGTGATGCCAGCATCGTTGTACATTTTTACTAGTTGACGAGCTTTCGCTACACTGCCTTCCATATCGTAAGATAGACGAGCGTCTACTTCTGTAGAGATACGACCTGGGATAGTTTTTAGGATTTCTTTACCGATGTTTACTGCAAGCATGTCACAAGTGTCTTGAACTTGTTGAGCTTTGTCATTGCTCTGTGCTTTAGCGTATTCGATTGAAGCATCGATTAGAGGTGCGTACTCTGCGATTTGAGCGGCTTTAAGGATAAGAGAAGGGTTAGTTGTTGCGTCTTCTGGCTGATACTTTTTAATTGCATCAATTTCGCCAGTGTCTGCTACTACAGTCGTTAGTTTACGAAGTTGCTCTAACTTGTTGCTCATAATCGATCATCCTATTTAAATGGGCTTAAGCGTGATTTTTGTTATCACGGCTTGTGCATTTGCAAGCGAGTTAGCTAACCGTCTCATCGCATTTAATGAGACATCTGCTCAGCCAACTACGGAAAATTTCGTTACCGAACAAATGCTATGAACATTTGATCGATAGCTGAGTAAATGATGTGTCCATATTTATCCTATCTATGCTGAAAGTCAATCGCTGAAATGGACTTATAGTGAACTTCATCAACGTTTTTTTACTGTGTGTTTAGTGGTTAACCCAAATAAACGTTTGCCCTTATTGTTCAAAGCTTGAGCGTTGTCCAATAGGGTAAAAAATTGTAGTGAGAAAATGTTATTGCGATGAGCAAATGTAGCGTTTAAATTGATAAAGAACATATGCTAAGTCAATGAGCATATGTTCACTTATTGCATACAATATCGATCCTCTTAAAGGGCGAGAGAAACCATGAGCAGTTCTAATCAAGATATTTCCATTGAAAACACGGATTTGTTGACAGAGATTTCCGTCGCGTATTATCAAGACGGTGCGACTCAGGAAGAGATATCGAGAAAATTTGCCATATCACGCGCAAAGGTCGGGCGAATGCTCAAGCAGGCGCGTGATGAAGGCATTGTTGAAATTACCGTTAAATACCATCCGGTGTTCAGCGCCAAGATTGAACAACGTTTGATCGAGCGATTCGGCGTTACGCGCGCGCTGGTTGCTCTTGATCAACCGAATGAAGAAGCGCAACGACTACAGGTATCGGGATTGGTGTCCAATTATCTCACTAGCACGCTCAAAAACGGCATGGTGGTGACGGTCGGACAAGGGCGCAACGTGTCGTCTGTCGCTCACCATATTGGTGTTATTACGCCGCGTGACTGTAAATTTGTGTGTGGCATTGGTGGTATTCACCCGCGTGGCGGTATGTATAACGCCGACCATATTTGTCGTCAGTTGGCGAAGAAATATGGGGGAACCTCTGAAACCCTTTATGCGCCGGCATACGCAGAAAATAGAGAACAGAAGTTGGCCTTCATGCAAAATGCAACCGTGAAACAAACGCTCGACCTAGCGCGTAAAGCCGATGTCGCTTTGGTTGGTATTGGTGACATGAGCGAAAACAGTTACATGGTCGACTTAGGTTGGTTTACTCCTGATGAAGTGGTTCAGTCGAGACTTCAACAAGGTGTGGTAGGGGATTTTGCAGGTTATGACTTCTTTGATATTCACGGTAATGTAGCGAACACGGTAATGAGTGACCGAGTAATTGGACTTGGTATTGAAGAGTTTCGGCCGATCTCGGAAGTTATTGCGATCGCAGCTGAGAACAGCAAGCCACTCGCTCTACTCGGAGCATTAAGAACTGGAGCGATAGACGTGATCGCCACGAGCGTTAGCAACGCATTAACCGTGCTCAACTTAGATGAGCAAATGCACGGTAACGCGACATCTGAACGCTAACGGAAATAGTCGGCTTTTGATGTAGTCAGGCTATGAGGAGGGACAAATCACTCATAGCCAGTTTCTATTTCGAAATGACAAGTTTGGTTTAGAAGCTGCGTTTAGTTTATTGGAACACATCATCTTTAGATAAACGTAAGATACTTTGTTAAACAGACACTTGTCTTAACACTCGATAGGTAGAGAGTGGTCTGCACCCCATTCGGTCCAAGAACCGTCGTACACCGACAGGTTGTCCAGACCAATTTGATACGCCGCGAGTAATAAAATGCATGCGGTTACACCGGAACCGCAACTAAAAATAATCGAATTGTCACTATCTATCGTTAGTGCGCTAAATATCTGTTGCAACTCTGAATTTGGTTTAATGTGACCGTTGGTCAAGAGTTCTTGAAACGGTAAGCAAACCGAATTTGGAATGTGCCCACTACGTAGACCTTCTCGTGGCTCAGGCACTTCACCAAGGAAGCGAGCTTTGGCTCTGGCATCGATGATATTGGCACTTTTATTGGTTGAATGAGCAAGAACATCTTGTGCACTCAAAAAGGCATTTTGGTTGAGCTTACCCGTAAAGTTGCCTTCTTCGCTTGGTTGCGATAGGGCACTTTCGGCAGGGAGTCCTGCTTCAATCCAAGCTGGAAGACCGCCATTTAAGACTCGAACATTGTCATGCCCCATGGCTTTGAACATCCACCAAGCTCTTGGTGCCGCTAAAGTGCCTGAGTTGTCATAAACCACAATCAAGTCTTCGTTGTTCAAACCGAGTTGTTGCGCACTTTGGTTGAAGCCTTCTTCTGTTGGCATCATATGCGGTAGGGAGGAGCCGGGTAAGCAAAAGTCATTGTCGTAATCAAAGCGTAAAGTATTTGGAATCCACTTATCTTGAATCTTTTTGCCTTCAGAAGGGATTTGAAACGCAATACTAGCGTCGAGGAGCTTGACGTTAGGTTGGCCGAGAAGGCTATTGAGTTCATCAGTACTAATCAGTGCTTGCATTGTCTTTAGTTTGTTAGGTGGATAATCTTACTGTTTTACAACAAAAAAATCGCATGTTCAAAAGAACGATGCGATTTTTAAGCTTGAGATTGAAGATTTATGATGAAGGGGCGCTTTCGCTATGCCTTCAATCTATCTAGTTACATGGTCCAAGTGTTGTCTCCAGAAGTAATCACTTTCTGAATTGGGTCACTACCGTCATAGAACCAAATTTCAACAAGTAGGTTACCTTGGCTATCAGAAACATTAAAGTCGACATTTGCTGTACCATTGTTGAGTGGAACCGATGCGACTTTGCTTGGGTATTTTGCATCGTAGTTACCTGAACTGTTCTCGACAAACTCTTTGTACACGCTTAGGTGTGCTCGTTGTGAAGAGAAACCACTGATGTCTACATTGAGCGTACCTTCCGTCACTGGGTTGTAGCTAAAGCCATCTGGTACTACTAGATCATGCATGGTTGCATCTTCCACTGTTACCGTTGTCTCTTCTTCAGTAGTTTCTTCCTGCTGGGTAGTATCTTCCTCTGGCACCGTGGTTTGGGTTGGTGGAGGTGGTGTACTGTTACCACCACCGCCGCCTCCGCCACAAGCCATTAGTGCTAATCCCATGATGATTGTGATAAGTGCTTTCATAATGTTATCTCCCTATGGAATGTAGCATTTGTTAGGTGTTGGAGAGGTGTGCCAATCTGTGCTTAGTTCGCCACCAGACTCAGCCCAAGTTTGGAATTGAGGGTATGCATCGACCATGTCTACACGCTCTAGCGGCCAATCCCAATCTTCTACTATCAGCAGTGCCCAAGGTAAGTTGTTTGCTGTTTTGAAGTACACTCCTTGTGCAGGGTCACTTGCATCGACGCCGACACCGAAGAGGTTTTGGTCATCAAACTGTTCTGTTGGTGCTTGGTCTGCTAAGTGAACTTCCCATTTACGACCTGGTTGGAAGGTAATCCCGTCGCCATGGTAAGTCCCCGGCGTTGCGAAGATGAACGGGTCGTATGGCATGGCTTGAATGGCTGAACGGTCAGAGCCTTCGGTGAAGTACACATTCAAGGTAAAGGTGAGTGAAACGTTATCATCACAGCCAGACTCGGTACGGAAGTAGCTACAGCTGCTCGCCGCGTGTGTGCTTAAGTCTTCACTGATGATGAAAATTGCTTCATCAGAAATACTTTCCAAACCATTAGATGCTTGTTCTACACCATTGAAGGATAGCGTTGTTAATCCGTTTTCAATCGAGCTTCTCAATACACCCGGTAGTCGGATTGCGAAGCCATTTTTGTAACTTGCGCCGTAGGCCGCTAGGTCACCTGTAATCTGGATATTCTCAACATGACCAGCAAGACTGGTTTCAGTGATGCGGAATTTCACGACCACATCGTTCATGTCGTAGTCTGCGGTGTATGGCCAGTTATCTTCGTAAGCCACGGTGGCGTAATCTTCTGCACTCGGGAAATACTCCACTGAATAACCATTACCAGTGATGGTAATTGGGTAATCTTCCACCTCACCAGACGTCGAACCACCATCGTAGTTTAATCCGGTTTGTTGGCTAAAGCGGAATCGACTCCAGCTTGAACCTTCCGTTGCAGCGGTTGAAACTACAAACGGTAGGGGATTATTACCCGCAGACAGTAATTGGTCGGTAAAGACTTGCTCACCTTCATCATCAAAGTCACCATCGCGGTTCCAGTCAAACCATGCTGATAGGTAGCCAGAAGTAGAAGCTGTCACATTCACAATTGAGCTTAAGCCTGGATCAAGTGCGGATACAAAACCAACACCATCTTCATCGGCTGTGCCCACAGAGTTATCGTTTGCCTGTCCGTCGGCATCACCATCTGGAGCGACGGAACCAAGCCAAGTTACACCGTCCACTTCGTGACGAGGACCGTTTGACGCAAGTGTTGTGTGGTAGCTGTCTGGAGCATCACCGAAATCAATTGGCTCGTCTTCGTTAATCACCGGAGCATTTGCACAACGTGCACCGTCATTTTGGCTTGAGCTTGGACCGTTGGATACAAACTCAACCGCAGGAACGATACCTGCTGCGATATTGGCTGCGTTACCTTCCGAAAGGTCAACGCGATAGATTTTGCCATCTTGGTTACGTGACACGTAGTAGTTGCCGTTTACATCGAAGTAGCCAGCACCAAATGTGCCTTTCTCACCTGTGTCACCTATCGCAGTTGCGCTACCGTTTGATGGGTTGAACTGATATAGCACACCAGAGTTGTTGTCGATGCCGTAAAGGGAGCCATCACCTGGATGGAATGCAAAGTCGGTTAGGTTCACTGTCGCTGTTGAGCTAATTTTCACGATGCTCAATGTCGCATTTGGATCAGAATCGAGCGGAGAAAGGTCAATGGAGAAAAGTCCTTTGCCTTTGCGGTACAAGTAGTAGACGTGGTTGTAAACGTCACCTACGTAAAACGTGTGGTCGGTAGGAAGGCCCGAAACATCAAGCGTCTCTGCTTGGAAGTCTTTACCAAGACGAACAATCTTTTTGTTTGTGGTGTCGTAGCCGTAGATATAACGGTCAGTGAAGTTAAAGCCTACACCGTTGATGCCCGAAGCCAAACCTGTGTCGTCCTCTAAAAGAGTCGTAGAGCCTGTAACCAAATTGACGCCATAGATTTGAACCGGGGTTGATTGGAATAGGTATGCTTGGCTTGGGCACGTATCAAATGGCGCCGCTTGTGCATAAGCGCTCACTATTAGAGACCCAAGTAGTAGTGATGTCCTTTTCATAATTCGCCCTCTCATTGGTTCGTGATATATGCAATGAAAGGAATGTGCCAACTTTTAAATTGTTGAATTTTATGAAGTTAAAATTTGTAAGAAGAAGGGTTTTAAATCTGATTGTCAAAATGAGAAAAAAGCCCAACATCGAGTTGGGCTTTTTGGGAATGATTAGAGGTTTAGAACTAACTACAAACCGGACAGGTTGGCATTTTCATCAGATTCATTTCTCGCCAAGACATGCTGAGCGCGTCCAAAATCAGAATTTTGCCTTTCTTTGGTTGGCCGTAATCAGCAATCACTTTAATCGTCTCCATCGCTTGTACTGCGCCAACAATACCCACAACAGGAGCCATGACTCCGGCTTCGACACAACTTAACGCACCGCTGCCGAAGAGGGCACTTAAGCACTGGTAACATGGTTGCGCTGGGTCATCATAAGTAAACACGCTCACTTGGCCTTCCATACGAATAGCCGCGCCTGAAATTAGCGGTGTTTTGGTTGCAAAACATAGGCGGTTAAGTTGATTACGCGTATCGACGTTATCTGATGCATCGACAACAATTGTGTGCTTTTCGATCAAGCTTTTTAGCTCTGTATCATCAAGACGTTTTTCGATGGTATCTACGATAATGTACGGGTTAAGTTCGCGTAGTGCATCAGCAGCCGATTCGACCTTCTTACGACCAATATCCGCATCGTGGTGCAGAACTTGGCGCTGAAGATTAGACAACTCGACGATATCATCATCAATCAGCGTAACTTTACCGACACCAGCAGTGGCCAAATATTGGCTTGATGCACAGCCTAAACCGCCAGCACCAAGCATCAATACTGATGCTTGTTTGAGTGCTTCTTGTCCTTCAAAGTCAAACTGACGAAGAATGATTTGGCGGTTGTAACGCAGCATTTCCTGATCGGAAAGAATATCCACAACGACTTCCTAGTAAAGGGTTGAGTTGAATAGTTGAATCTGAACCGTTTCGCCCACTTCAACTCGGCCGCGTTCACGTTCCAATACAACAAAGCAGTTCGCTAGGCTCATTGAGCGGAACGCACCAGAGCTTTGGTTGCCCGTTGTTTCAACCACAAACTTGCCATCTTCTAATGTGTAGATACCACGTTGGTAATCGGTACGACCTGGCGCTTTCTTAAAGGCGGTTTTGGTTGTTGCCGGAATAGACTCGGGTGCTTTCCATTCTGTATGGCCTGCAAGTTTTGCCAGCATTGGTTGAACAAGCACGTACATAGTAAGAACTGCAGAAACCGGGTTCCCCGGCAGACCACAGAACCAAGCTGTACTTAGCTTACCAAACGCGAAAGGTTTACCCGGCTTGATTGCTAGCTTCCAGAAACCGATTTCCCCAAGTTCTTCAAGAATGTCTTTGGTGTAATCCGCTTCGCCCACACTGACACCGCCTGAGGTCACGACCACATCTGCCAATGTTTGTGCTTTCTCAAAAGTTGCTTTCAGAGTCTCTGGGCAATCTGGAATGATGCCAAGATCAACTGCTTCACAACCGAAGTTCTCAATAAGTGGTTTAATGCCGTAACGGTTGCTGTCGTAGATTTGGCCTTCGTCTAGCGGCTCGCCCAGTGGTTTAAGTTCATCACCAGTAGAGAAGAAAGCAACTTTTGGCTTACGTACTACTGTCACATGGCTTATACCAAGAGACGCAATCATCGGAATATCGCGAGGTGTCAAACGTGCACCTTTTGCCAGTACGATGTCGCCTTGCTTGATGTCGTCACCTGTTGGGCGGATGTTGTTTTGTGGCTTCACGTCGGTTTGGTTGAACTGAATGCCATCATCTGTCACTTCAGTGTTTTCTTGCATGATAACGGCATCACAACCCTGTGGGATTTTTGCGCCAGTCATGATGCGAACACAGGTACCTTGAGGCCATTCACCTTCAAAAGGTTGTCCTGCAAATGATTTACCTGCCAGAGGCAATACAGAAGATGACTCAAGATCTTGAATGCGAATAGCGTAGCCATCCATTGCTGAGTTGTCGAATGGCGGTACGTGGATAGGAGACAAGATTTCTTCTGCCAGTACAAAACCGAGTGCTTCAGCAAGTGGAAGAGAAAGCGTTGTTTGGATAGGTTTGATTCGCGATAACATTTTGTCCATCGCTTCTTCAATTGGCATCAAGCCAGGTGCGTCGCAGCAGCCCATTGAGAAAATCCTGTGTTCTTTTGTTTTGTGGCAACTTTACCATAAAAGGGGACTGAGTAAGAATGTCCACCTATAAAATATGGGTGTAATTATTCAAAAATCCGAGTATCCTTGTCAGCCATCCAAAAGGGGTAAAAAACCTGCGGAGCTCAAGAAAATCAGCTCAGTACCTTCATCTGATGTGACTTGGTGTAAAGACACGAACTGAGCAACTCAAAGCGAAAAGTATGAATGCAATTTTGATTGGGTCTGTACGAAGGCTGAAGTAAAACAAAAGAGGAAGTGGAATGTCAGGTCTTAGCGAGTCAGCGAAGTTAGTAAAAGAAGCGCTAGAGCAACGCGGTTTGGAAACGCCAATGCGCCCAAACAACGTAAGTCGTGAAGAGAAGAAAGAGAAGATCGAACACCACATGCGTGAGATTTTAGGTCTACTTCAACTTGACCTCACTGACGATAGCCTAGAAGAAACCCCTCACCGCATTGCTAAGATGTACGTTGACGAAATCTTCTCTGGTCTGGATTACTCCAACTTTCCTAAAATCACGGTGATTGAGAACAAGATGAACGTGAGCGAGATGGTTCGCGTGAAGGACATCACAGTGACCAGTACTTGTGAACACCACCTTGTGACCATCGATGGCAAGGCTGCTGTTGCTTACATTCCACGTGGCAAGATCATTGGCCTGTCAAAGATCAACCGTATCGTTCGCTTCTTTGCCCAGCGTCCACAAGTTCAAGAGCGTATGACTCAGCAAATTCTTGTTGCACTTCAAACGTTGCTTGAGTCCGATGATGTGGCAGTGACGATTGACGCAACACACTACTGCGTGAAATCTCGCGGTGTGATGGATGCAACCAGCGAAACCACGACAACAGCATTGGGCGGTATCTTCAAAAGCAACCCAGCAACGCGTGCCGAGTTTCTGCACGGTTTACGTTAGGTAACCAAGCACTATTCTAAGAGGATGGCAAACGCCATCCTTTTTTTATGCTTGTTTAGAAAATGACTTCATGATTTCTGGCCAATACATTTTGACGTAACCTGCCGATACCCAAACAACCAATACAGTCGCGATACTGAGCTCTAGAAAACCAAAGTCGTGTAGCCAGTGCCAGTGAGGGTGCGATTCGGCGAAAAAAGAAGTCAAGCGATGCATTGCGATGGCGCTGATCACGGAAGGAAAGGTTACTGCCGCGATAGAAGGTTGAAACTTCAAGCGAAGTAAGCGGAAGTAACATAAGTAGATCAATAACGTCATAGTGATGGCGATCCCGGCCAATGCGCCTGTCAGTATCGGATCAGGTAAGGGAAAGTTCACCAAGTATGCTGCTAATGACAAGTTTACGGGCGCGGCCATAATCGCGAGGGTCGGTCTTGCTCGCCTTGGTAGAGAGCCGAAAAACACCAAACGATACAACACGAGTGGCAGCATGAAGAAATAAATGCCGATGCACATCATCGCTAACGTTTCGGAGAATAAGTTGTGACCTAGTTGAGAACCGGCTAGTGAACTACTGATCAGCCCCACCGGATAAAGAAACCAACTCGGTACGATATTGGACATTTTGAAGTTCATTAGCTGAAAGCTAAAAAACAGCACCATCATAGTAAAATGCAGCAAAAGCGCCATAAACCAAAGTGGATAAGCGATGATAGGCGCTACAGCGGCAAGATAATCTGCAAGGATCAGTAACGCCATACTCATTGGTGCCATTAAACTACCACTCAGCGGGTGACGAATGTCGACCATGAATAATCGTGGATTAGCGGCATATTTTATGAGTACAGGGGCGAGTAAAAGTGCGCCGAGTGACGCCAAAAATGGGCGTATCGGTTCACCAATCTCAGGAACATAGAGTGCCCAAGCTTGCCCTAAACCTATCATACCTAGTGCCAACGCGGCTTGAGACGGCGGGACACTATAAAACTGCACAAGTCTTCTCCAGTTCAAATCTACTCCATTTGATTTTTGCCTGAATGAAACGAAACATGACGATTTGGATGAAATGCTCTATTTAAGTAGCGAATACTAACAAGTATGGAGAGGGGTTTCTCATGAAAGGTGGTGAGCAAATATCAGAGAATGATAATTTTGTGAGTTTGGTATCGAATATTTGGGAAAAGATGTAAAAATGCAGAGTTTATCGCTCCAAACCCTTAGTAGTCTGGAGCGAAGTGATAACAAAGAGAATGTTATGTTGATTGATTCTCCGGTAGATCCTGCTGGCGTAACTTTTCGTTTTTGATTGTACGATGCAGCAGCTGGCTGTAAATAGGTTGTCCACCCAACAATTGAGCAATAATCACAGCGCCCAAACAAGTAATGATCAATGGCAGGATTAAGTAGTAGTTATTCGTCATTTCAATCACTAACAGAATACCAGTAATCGGTGCACGTACCGTTGCAGCAAACAGGGCACCCATGCCCGCAATCGCAAATACACCAGGCTCGATATCAAGCGCAGGGAGCAAGACATCAGCACTTGCTCCGAACGCATAGCCAAATAAGGTTCCCAGAGCAAGCATAGGTGCAAAGATGCCTCCCGGCGCACCAGAACCAAAACAGAGCAGGGTTGTAATTACGCGACCAAAGAAAAGCAAAACTAAAATAGATACCGAGTAGTTACCGTTAGTAATGTCAGGAATAAGGCCGATACCACCACCAGTTAGTTGGGGTACGTACAAAAGAAGCAAACCAAACACGCCTCCCAGTAGCGAACCCACAATCAAGTAGCGCTTACGATCGTTTTTGTGAATTGCGACAAAACTGTCTTGTGCCACGGTAATCAGTTTATTGAAGATCACGCCAAACACGCCAAACAATGCGCCAAGCAATAAAAACAGCCATAGGGTTTGAAGCTCTGGCGACTGGTATTGCGGCATAGTGATAACGGCGTCTTGCCCGTTGATGGCGCGAAACACTATGTTCGCCATAATGGCAGAAATGATCACTGCGCGAATTGAGATCAAAGAGTAGCGAAACTGAGGTCGCATTTCCTCCACAACGAACATAATGCCTGCGAGTGGGGCATTAAAAGCCGCAGCCAAACCGCCAGCAGCACCAGAAGCGAGCAGGGAGTGGCGGGTATCGTCATCCTTTACCCGGAATATATCGGTCACCATTCGACCTACAGCACCACCCATTTGAACGGTTGGGCCTTCACGACCAAGCACCATACCAGAGCCAAGTGCGCCCATGCCGCCGAAGAATTTTACTGGTAGCACGCGCCACCAGCGCACTGGACGAATATTATCCATTGCCCCTTCGATTTCAGGAATACCAGAGCCTGCCGCTTCTGGCGCAAAGCGGTGCACAAGAAAATAGCCAATAAAAGCTAAAAGTGCGCTAATGAGAACCGCTGCCAGCCACAATGGTAGAACATTACCAATTTCGCTTCTTAACCATTCTGTTCGTGTTTCAGAAACGAAATGAACGGCAAGCTCGAAATACGTACCGACAAAACCAGCCAACGTACCTACAATGGCCGCCATAATGAGAACAGAAAATGGTGTTGACCCTCGAGAGACAAACTGGTTAATCGCATCTTTCGGTACGTGCGCTAACACAGATTTCACAATTCTCTCGCGTTTGGTCATTAACAAGCTCTCCTGTTGCTGGGGGAAGGTACGAAAGAAAGTATACGCTTCGCAGAGTCTAGACCTAATCAATAAAGATGCAATTTAGCTTTTCACTATTGAGTGTTCGAAGTGTCGCGATATTATTCATTCACTCAGATTGTGCTATTGCTCTCATAATTTAGGATAAAAAACTTGTTTTTTGAGAAAAATGAACCATGCTTTAAATGTAAAGCAACATGACTGCTTCAGAAGGAGGGATGTGAGGTTTTACACACAATTTGGATGGATTCAAACCCTACGGTAAGTCCTCGTTTTATGTTCGGGATGCATCAGTAGACATCGCCGATTCGCACACTCACGATTGAGTAACGAGGTAGAGGCGCACGCACATGTGCGCCTTCTTAATTTCTGCGTTATAACTTTCATCACCATAACTTTCATCGCCACCTGCCACTATTTTTCTCTTGAACATTTTTTTGCAGTTAGTAATGTCTTGGTTCGATGTCAACCAACTAGAGCAGTGCATGCGCTTTTATCTTCGACTCTTACTTTCTTTATGTTGTTGTTCGGTAATGTTTCCGGCACTTTCAACGCCGAGCTGGTGGCAAGACACGTTGTCAGCAATGCCATATTCCAATCTAAAAGAACGTATAGAAAAAAGTGGAAGCTGGTATGGTTGCGAAGTGCAGCTGCGAGACAACTCAACGTTTATCAGCGCATTTTGTTTGGATGATTTTTCGTACTACCGGCAGCACTTGTATGGTGAAGTGATTTTGAGAAGAGAAAGTGCTCAGTTCTCGTTTCTCACTGAATACGAGTGGCAGCGTCTGAATGACTTACTTCTCAACTTAAGAAAGGATGGGTTAGTTTTACGCAGAGTTACTATCGGACAAGAACACTATGATGTCGTTGAAGCGCTGGAAAAGAAATCTTCCGAGCTTGTCGATAAAGAAGTTATTTTGTTGATGAACCGCTATCCACAAGAAACGATTCGAAGTTTGCTTTGGGTAAAACCGGACGAGTTTCTGACGCCATCACCGTCCTTAAATGTGCAATTGCGCAGTGATGGCGAAATTATCGAGGTCAAAGTGACTCGTTTTTAGATTCTTTATGGAGAGATAGGAAGGTCGCCATTGCTGATTCATCCAAAAAACCATCCGATTTTTTGTGAGCGCGCAGGTATTGATAGCCTGCGATTAGCTTGCGGTGTAGCTCTTCTGCATCGTCTGACAACGGCTGATTCATAACGTGTTGAAAGGCAAGTTTGTACGCATCCATATCCACGACTTCAGCACGGCGATATAAATAACCACATCCCGTTGCTAACCATTCAAGAGAGCAATTGGCGCGCATTGCAATTTGATTTGCTTTAGTTAGGCTAGGTTCACTGCCTTTAAGGTATTTGCGTATTAAAGCTTCAGACACATCGACGCGTCGTGCGAACCCGCTGATGCTTTCTTCTCCGATCAGGGTGGCTAGGCGTTGGGCAAAAGACATATTTCGTACTCCAGTTCGAATTGCGAAAGTTTACCCGTTGAGCCGGTACGAAAACAAGACTACGATGAATGCAGATCAATTGAAGGAGAAAACCCATGGTTGCAAAAGTAGTAACTGCACCAAAAGGCCCAGAGTTCTCAGAGCTGGTTCAAGGATATTGGCGTGCAGTTGAGTGGGGAATGACGGCTCAAGAGCGTTTGTCATTTCTTAAGCAACACATTGAGTTAGGCATTACGACGGTCGATCACGCCGACATCTACGGCAATTACGAGTGTGAGGCGTTGTTTGGTGAAGCGTTAGCTTTAGACAAGAGTGTTCGTGAGCAAATTCAGATCGTGACGAAATGCGACATCAATTTGTGTGGCGATAAAACGCCAGAGCGTAAGATCAATCACTACGACACGAGCTCAGCACATATCTACCAATCGGTGAATAACTCGCTAGAACGTTTGAATGTGGATGAAATCGACGTACTTTTAATTCATCGTCCTGACGTGTTAATGGATGCAGACGAGGTTGCAGAAGCATTTTCTGAGCTTCATAAAGTCGGCAAAGTGAAGCACTTTGGCGTGTCTAACTTCACTCCACGCCAGTTTGAACTGCTGCAATCTCGCTTAGGTAAGCCGTTGGTTACTAACCAAGTGGAAATCAACCCACTTAACTTTGAGGTTGCACACGATGGAACGCTTGATCAAATGCAAATGTTGCGCACGCGACCAATGGCTTGGTCTTGCCTCGGTGGTGGTTCAATTTTTAGTGGTGACAGTGAGCAAGCTGTTCGTGTCCGTAACGAATTAGAAGCAATTCGTGAAGAAGTGGGCGCAGCGAATATTGACCAAGTAATTTATGCCTGGGTACGTCGTTTGCCATCTAACCCTATTCCAATCATTGGTTCTGGTAAAATCGAGCGTGTGCAAACTGCAGTTAATGCATTGAATATCGAACTTACTCGAGAGCAATGGTATCGAGTATGGGTGGCTTCTAAAGGTCACGGTGTGCCATAGAATTGATATCTTATCGATGAAATTGTTATTAAAGGCATCCTCTATCAGGGTGCCTTTTTAGTTTTAGCGCGTTACTGTTTACCCATTATGGAAATGGAAAGAATGAAATTCGAGCAAAAATGGGCTTTGGGTGTTTGCTGCAACTTTTTGCTTACTTTGGGTGGAGGAGTTTTACCCATGTTTGTTTTATGTCACTAAACAGCGAATGTGATGCTTGCTTTTTAGTCATTTTGTTCACTCATTCATTCATATTGCGTATGCTTATCGAATAATAAAGAAATAAAAAACTCGTCAGTTTTCTCGTATTACATGCCTGTAACAATCTGTTAGACTCCGGCGCAGATTGTGGAATATAAAAAGGTGATTGAATGTCTTTTCCCGTACTCATCTGTGATGATTCAGCGTTAGCACGCAAACAGATGGCGAGATCACTACCAGCCACATTGAATGCCGATATTACGTTTGCTATCCACGGAAAAAACGCGCTAGAAGAACTCGAAAAAACGAGTTTAAATTGATGTTTCTTGATTTGACCATGCCAGAAATGGATGGCTTTGAAACACTAGAGCACATGCAACGGTTGGGGGATAAAACTCCGGTGGTTGTTGTGTCGGGGGATATCCAACCTAAAGCGAAAGAGCGCGTGTTCGCACTGGGTGCAAAAGCGTTTATTCAAAAACCGATCGCCAAAGATGAACTCAAGAAGGCGCTTAAAGAGTTGGTCGAACCAGAACCTCGTCCTCAAATTATCACGCCTGTCTCTATTGAGTTACCGATTTTACGTCGTCGCGATATTTACATGGAAGTGGCTAACGTTTCAATTGGCCGAGCAGCCGATGCGTTGGCGCGTCACTTTGATGTGTTTGTGCAACTACCTCTGCCGAACGTCAATATCTTTGAAGTGAGCGAACTTCACATGGCCCTACGCGACTTGGCGTCGCATGACAACGTATCGGGTGTTTGTCAGGGATTTTGTGGCGAAGGTATTGCTGGCGAAGCGCTAGTGATTTTGAGTGATTCAAGCGTATCTGATCTCAAAAAGTTGATGAAAGTACCAGCAGACAGCGAAGAGCTAGAAGAGCTTGAGCTGCTAATGGATATTTCTAATATTTTGGTGGGGTCGTTCTTAAATGGTTTAGGCGAGCAGTCTGAAGTCCGATTCTTCCAAAGTCCACCAGTACTCCTTGGTCAGCATATCTCAATTGACTCGATCATTGAATCTACAACTGGAGCATTCAGCCGCACGATGACATTCGAAGTGAGCTACAACATTGAAGGAACGTCGATTCGTTGTGACTTGTTGTTTATGTTTGTGGATGAATCCTTGCCGCTGCTTGATAACAAACTGTCTTATCTAATGGAGGAGTTCTAATGTTGAATATGCCAGCAGAGTTTGAACAATTCCATTGGATGGTGGATATGGTACAAAACGTCGACATGGGCTTAGTGGTCATTGATCGAGATTACAATGTACAGGTCTGGAATGGGTTTATGACTCATCACAGTGGTTTGCAGTCTCATGATGCGATTGGTCGTTCTATATTTGATATCTTCCCTGAAATCCCACAGGAGTGGTTTAAATTAAAAACAAAACCAGTGTATGACCTAGGCTGTCGCAGCTTCATCACATGGCGACAACGACCTTACTTATTCTGCTGTCGTAATGTTCGACCAGTTACGCAGCAAGCGGAGTTTATGTACCAGAATGTTACGTTGAACCCAATGCGCACACCGACTGGAAAAATCAACTCGTTGTTTTTGTCTATACAAGACGCGACGGCTGAAGCTCTGATGTCTCAGAATCAATAGCGATAAAAAACTTTCTCAAAAGCCAAGGTCCGCCTTGGCTTTTTTGTATACTTATAATTGTGTTTCCCAATGCGTAGAACGTGAATATGGACTTTAATCTCGCCCTAAAACTCTACACCGCAGAGCAAGTAAAAAACGGTGAAACGCTGGCTGCGCAAATGGCTGGTGTTTCTATGTATAGCTTAATGCAACGCGCTGGTATGGCCGTGTATGAGCGCTTTTTACATTTGTATCCTAAATCAAAAAATATCCTAGTGATTTGCGGTAAAGGGAATAACGGTGGAGATGGTTACGTATTTGCATCTCTTGCGAAACAAGCTCAACTCAATGTACATGTTTTCCAAATTGGTGATGTATCTGCGCTAAAAGGTGATGCTTTGCGCGCATACCAAGATTGGCAGTCAATCGACGGTGTTAACAATGATTGGGATGAATGGAATACCGCATTGCTAGAAGCAGATGTGATCATTGATGCCATGTTAGGTACTGGTTTAAGCGGTGAGGTTCGTTCGGAGTATCGTCGCTATATTGACCAAATTAATCAAATTCATGCCCCTGTGATTGCAGTCGACATTCCTTCTGGTCTGTGTGCTAATACAGGTGTAGTTTTAGGTGATGCTATTCGTGCCGAGCATACTGTAACCTTCATTGGGGTTAAGCAAGGCTTATGCACTGGACAAGCGAGAGATCGCGTTGGCGAGCTCTACTTTTGTGGTTTAGGCGTCAATACTAAGTTTGATACTATCGAAGTAGAAAGTGCATTAGGTATTGATCATCAGGTTGTTTCAAGATTAATGCCCAAGCCAAATCCAACGGTCCATAAAGGTGACAACGGGAAGTTGCTTTGTGTTGGTGGCAACCAAGGGATGTCTGGAGCGATTCGTTTATGTTCCTCCGCTGCGATTAGAGCCGGAGCGGGTTTAACTGCCGCAATTACTCACACGAGTAGCCTTATTCCACTGCAGGTTGGTTGCCCAGAAGTAATGAGCCAGAGCATCACCGCTGACTTACTCAGGGATACTGAGAACGACTTAACTAAACGCATTCGCTGGGCTGACGTATTAGTGTTTGGTCCTGGCTTTGGAGATGATGAGTGGGCTTATCAAGCCTATCAATATCTGGCTCAAGAGCAGAAACCTAAAGTTGTTGATGCTGATGGCCTCAATATTCTAGCGATGCTGAGCCAGCGATGCGATGGCACTCTAGTGTGCGACAACCATCGAGTGATCACGCCGCATCCTGGAGAGGCAGCTCGACTACTAAATGTAACCATTCAACAAATAGAAAGTGACCGATACTCTGCTGCAAGACAACTGCAAGAGCGTTATGGCGGTGTAGTGGTTTTAAAAGGCGCGGGGACGCTTATTTACGATGGAACGAGAATGTACGTCTGTCTAGCGGGTAACGCCGGAATGGCGACGGGGGGAATGGGAGATGTGTTATCTGGAGTCATTGGTGCATTACTAGCCAAAGGTTTACCAATTTCTGTTGCCGCACGTTTAGGTGTGGTACTTCACAGTCATGCTGCTGATATAAACGTGAGTCAGAATGGTCAAATTGGTCTTTTGGCAAGTGATGTCGTTAGCACTCTTCGTACCGCTATCACCCAAGAGCTCTATCGAAATTAATTAGATTTCATGCATTGCTGAGAAAATTGGTCGATTTTTTTGAGTACTTTTTTACGAATTAGCAGGGCATCTTAGTATTAGGTGATTGAGTTTTAGGCAGATTTGAGAGGTGATGCGTTTTAATTTTTAAGATATGACGCAAAGGTTTGCGCAATGGGTTAACTTAAGTGCTTTCTCAAGTTGTTGATAGTTATAAATAATAAGAGGTTTTGGTGACTTGGGGAGCGTTTTTGATATGCGATTTTCAAGATGGTATCACAAAAAAAATTCAAATATCAGACTTGTAGGAAATAAATCACAGCCTATAATGCTGAAAACCGGAGCGTCTGCCAACGCTCCGGTTTTTTTGTGTCCGAAGAACAGTGAACTCGTCTGCCAACGAAGTCACTACGCACTCTGAAATGACACATATACATATGAATCAAGGAATTACACAATGCGTATCGAACAAGAACTTAAGTTAGGTTTTAAAGATGTACTGTTTCGCCCGAAACGTTCTACCCTTAAGAGCCGTTCTCAAGTAAATTTAACCCGCGATTTTACATTCAAGCATAGTGGTCGTCAATGGTCTGGTGTGCCAGTAATCGCAGCAAACATGGATTCGGTTGGTAGCTTTGCAATGGCTAAAGCGCTGGCTGAGCATGGTGTAATGACCGCTGTTCACAAACATTACACGGTAGAAGATTGGGCTGAGTTTGCTAAATCAGCAGATAAAGTAACCATGAATAACGTTATGGTGTCTACGGGAACATCTGATGCAGACTTCCAAAAAACCAAAGACATCATGGCACTTTCAGATGAATTTATTTTCATTTGTATCGACATTGCAAATGGTTACTCAGAGCATTTGGTCGAGTATGTTGAACGCGTGCGAGCAGAGTTCCCAGACAAGGTCATTTCTGCAGGCAACGTGGTTACTGGTGATATGTGTGAAGAGCTAATCCTAGCTGGTGCAGACATCGTTAAAGTGGGTATCGGCCCAGGCTCTGTATGTACAACTCGTGTAAAAACGGGTGTTGGTTACCCGCAGCTTTCTGCAATCATCGAGTGTGGTGATGCAGCGCACGGCCTTGGTGGCATGATCGTCGGTGACGGTGGCTGTTCTTGTGCGGGTGACGTAGCGAAAGCATTCGGTGGTGGCGCGGACTTCGTAATGCTAGGTGGGATGCTAGCGGGTCACGAAGAGTCAGGCGGCGAAGTGATCGAGAAAGACGGCGAGAAGTTCATGAAATTCTATGGCATGTCGTCGAAGAGCGCGATGGATAAGCACTCAGGTGGTGTCGCTGGCTACCGTGCGGCTGAAGGTAAAACCGTATTATTGCCATACCGTGGTAGCGTTCACGGCACTATTCAAGACATCCTTGGAGGCGTTCGCTCAACATGTACATACGTAGGTGCAGCAAAGCTTAAAGAGCTAACCAAGCGTACTACATTCATCCGCGTTCAAGAACAAGAGAACAACGTGTTCGGTAAAGAGTAAATCGACTGAATGTAACAAGTGTAAAAGCAACCATACGTTATATCTATAGCAGATAAAACTATACTATATGCAGCTATGAGCCAGAGTGAGATTGATTTCTTACTCTGGCTTTTTGCTTCTCATTTGTTTGCGCTTCAAAATTAACTCTAAGCGATTTTAATAGTTGGTCGAGATTCGACTTGTTCAAACGGTAATGATGTTGTAACTGGCATGAGCTGTAAAACGCTTGAAATCTGACAGTCTCTATTTAACCCAATATAGTCTTTGACCTTAGCGACTCGCCAAGTCATGTCTCCGTAAGTACGCAGATAGAAGGCTTTGTTGCGTAATTCAGACGAGAAACCAAACCTCCTAAAGTTGACCGACTTTTATACAATATACTGAGTTTCA
>NZ_JAWOQN010000219.1:0-937 GCF_033337395.1 Vibrio sp. YT-19(2023)
AAGCGGGCAACACGTTTTTTAACTCGCTAGTGATGATAGATGCCGATGGCACGGTACTAGATAACTACCGCAAGTCACACATTCCTGACGGCCCGGGCTACAGCGAGAAATACTACTTTAGCCCTGGCGATACCGGTTTCAAAGTGTGGCAAACCAAGTTCGGTAAGTTCGGTGCTGGCATTTGCTGGGACCAATGGTTTCCAGAGCTTGCGCGCAGCTTGGCTCTGCACGGCGCGGAAGCAATTTTCTATCCAACCGCAATCGGGTCTGAGCCTCAAGATCCAACACTGGACTCACGTGATCACTGGCAACGTACAATGCAAGGTCACTCGGCAGCAAACCTCGTTCCAGTGATTGCATCAAACCGAGTGGGCACTGAGGTCGATGATGGCATCGAGACCACGTTCTACGGCTCTTCTTTTATCACTGACCACACTGGTGCAAAAATTGCCGAAGCACCACGTGAAGGTGAAACCATCATTTACGCAGAAATTGACCTCGCTGCGACAGCGAAAGCGCGTCACGCATGGGGCTTGTTCCGCGACCGTCGTCCAGACCTTTACACCAGCGTTGGCAAACTAGCCGTTTAAAGAGGCGTTAAAGTGAAGTTATCGACAACACCAGCGCAAAATGGCTTCTATTTTCCGGCTGAGTTTCAGCCGGTTAGTGAAGTTTGGCTAGCATGGCCAGAAAGGAAAGACAACTGGCGTGATGACGCATTACCCGCGCAAGAAACCTTTGCCAGAATCGCGAACTTAATCGCGGAAGTGACCAAGGTGTGCGTGGCGGTATGCTCGCACAACTTTGACCGAGCGCGTCAAATGCTCCACTCAGACGTACGTTTGGTGGAAATCCCATTTAACGATGCGTGGATGCGCGATATTGGACCGACCGTGCTTGTGAATCAGGCGGGCGAGCGCCGTGGGATTAGTTGGCA
>NZ_JAWOQN010000220.1:0-936 GCF_033337395.1 Vibrio sp. YT-19(2023)
GGTTTGCTTGATTTCTCGCTCCAGCTTAGAAATGCCAAGCTCTTGGTCTTTGAGCGATTTTTGCAGCTCGTTAAGCTGTTTTTCTTGCGAGGTTAGCGCCTTCTTTTGGCGATTGATTTCGCTGGAAACGCCTTTGAGCTCTTGCTGACTTGCGGCGAAAGAAGAGAGGGGATAGGTGGCAGATAAAGCACAAGTTAATAAAATAGCCGAGCGGAGCACTGGGTGATTTTGTTTTCGCACTTGAGAGTTACCTACCACATTATTGTCAAAGGATCAGAAGACGGTTAAATGCCATCTCCATGGATAAAGCTTTGTGATTTACCGTTAAAGCCTTGGTCCATATCGAGAGACGGTTTGTCTGTTTTTGGTCGACCAACGATTTTCGCGGGTACGCCCGCCACGGTCGTGTGCGGTGGCACCGCTTGCAATACTACGGAGCAAGAGCCGATTTTCGCCCCTTCGCCCACTTCGATATTACCAAGAATTTTGGCACCTGCACCAATCATCACGCCTTCACGGATTTTCGGATGACGATCGCCGCACTCTTTACCTGTACCACCTAGGGTGACGTCTTGTAGGATCGACACATCGTTATCAACCACCGCTGTTTCACCAATCACGATGCCCGTCGCATGGTCGAGCATGATGCCGCTACCAATACGTGCTGCTGGGTGAATGTCTACCTGACACGCCACAGAAATTTGGTTTTGCAAATACGTCGCGAGGGCATGACGGCCTTGTTTCCACAACCAGTTTGCCACGCGATAGCCTTGCAGCGCGTGGTAACCTTTCAAATACAATAATGGCATTGAGTACATGGAAACAGCAGGGTCGCGGTTGACCGTCGCACAAATGTCACACGCAGCAAAATCCGTGATGGTAGGGTCTGCGGCAAATGCCTCTTCGACCACTTCACGAACGGCCATTGCTGGCATC
>NZ_JAWOQN010000221.1:0-936 GCF_033337395.1 Vibrio sp. YT-19(2023)
CGGCACAACCGCCGAAGCACTTCGTACATTCAACGAACATCAGTTAACGGACATCGTTGCAAAAGCCATGCAAGCTGCGGTTGCTCGCGCAGAAGAAATGGAAAAACTGTTTTAATTATCTGGATGATTCTCAAGAAACATCATCCACTACTTGTTAAGGGTACCTTATGAATTCAATGAGTTTTCTCATCTCAACCCTATTTGACCTGTATATCATGGTCGTGATTTTGCGAATTTGGTTGCAAGCTGCACGTGCAGATTTCTACAACCCGTTCTCGCAATTTATTGTAAAAGCGACTCAGCCAGTCATTGGCCCACTGCGTCGTGTTATTCCATCTATCGGCAATATTGACCTTGCAACGGTTCTGTTCGCTTACGTGCTGTGTGTATTGAAATTTGTCGCGCTGATTCTGATTGCGTCTAACGGCTCTGTCTCTTTCAGCGTTGATTTCCTATTCTTGGGTTTGTTATCGCTACTAAAAGCTGCTGGTGGCCTTCTGTTCTGGGTATTGTTGATTCGCGCAATCCTAAGCTGGGTGAGCCAAGGTCGTAGCCCAATTGAATACGTGTTCCATCAATTAACCGAGCCAATGTGCGCACCAATTCGTCGCGTACTTCCTGCTTTTGGCTGCTTGGATTTGAGCGTGCTGGTTCTGTTCATCGGTTTGCAATTCGCAAACTTCTTGATGGGCGATATCATTGGTCCTATTTGGTTCCAACTGTAATGTCCGCAGCAGTTTGGCAAGATGGCGAGGACATCGTCCTTAAGCTTTATATTCAACCAAAAGCAAGCCGCGATAAGATCGTCGGCTTGCACGGTGAAGAGCTCAAAATCGCCATCACTGCACCGCCTGTCGATGGCAAAGCCAATGCTCACCTCACCAAGTTCTTAGCCAAGCAGTTCAAAATCGCTAAGGGTTTGGTTCACATAGAAAA
>NZ_JAWOQN010000222.1:0-935 GCF_033337395.1 Vibrio sp. YT-19(2023)
GACGGCAAAAATGTTTGGGTCAAAAATATTGTCTTCTGGCGGGAAGCCAACTTCATCTACAAAAATACGATAAGCATTTGTACAAATTTCTAGCTTGCGCGCGCGTGTTTCTGCCTGACCAACCTCATCGAATGCCATGACGATCACAGCTGCGCCATAACGACGGATCAGTTTAGCTTGCTCAACAAATTTCTCTTTGCCTTCCTTCAAAGAGATAGAGTTCACAATACCTTTACCTTGAATGCATTTCAGACCCGCTTCAATCACTTCCCATTTGGAAGAGTCGACCATGATTGGCACTTTGGAGATTTCTGGTTCTGAGGCACATAGGTTTAGAAAACGCACCATACAAGCCTGTGCGTCTAACATCCCCTCATCCATGTTGATGTCGATGATTTGGGCACCATTTTCAACTTGCTGACGCGCGACTTCTAATGCTTCGTCATACTGTTCTTCTTTGATCAAACGTTTAAAGCGAGCAGAACCTGTGACGTTAGTTCGCTCACCGCCATTGATGAATAAAGCCTCTTTCGCAATCGTTAATGGCTCTAATCCGGAGAGACGACAAGCAACAGGCAAATCTGGCAAAGCGCGAGGTGTAACACCCTCAACGGCCTGCGCCATTTGGCGAATATGCTCCGGCGTTGTACCACAACAGCCACCAATCAGATTTAAAAAGCCGCTGCTAGCCCACTCTTTTACATGCTCTGCCATATCTTCTGGAGAAAGGTCATATTCTCCAAAAGCATTCGGCAAACCTGCGTTAGGGTGTGCGGAAACAAATGATTCAGAAATACGAGAAAGCTCTTCCACGTATGGGCGCAGTTCATCTGGCCCCAATGCACAGTTAAGACCGAAAGATAACGGCCTTACATGACGTAGAGAGTTGTAAAATGCTTCCGTGGTTTGCCCTGATAAAGTGCGCCCCGAAGCGT
>NZ_JAWOQN010000223.1:0-935 GCF_033337395.1 Vibrio sp. YT-19(2023)
GCAACGTGTGCGTCGTAGACTTTTTCGTATAGTGTTTTGCCCATTGCTTCCTTTCCTCGTCGTCCTTGTCACCGCAACGGGATGATCCGCTGTGGTGATGGCAAACGACAGTTATATTTATAATGTCAGTCTGTTTATGAGTTCAAAATGTACTCAGCGATCTTGTCACCCATTTCTGATGTCGTCAGTGCAGGCTTGTCGCTTGCTAGGTCTGCGGTAAGCTCACCTGCCGAAAGTGCTTTAGATACTGCGGATTCGATATCTTGCGCCGCAGCTTCTTCGCCAAGGCTGTAACGCAGCATCAGTGCTGCAGAAAGGATCTGCGCAACTGGGTTAGCAATGTTTTTGCCTGCGATATCTGGTGCGCTGCCACCGGCAGGCTCGTATAGGCCGAACTTGCTTTCGTTAAGACTTGCTGAAGGCAACATGCCCATAGAGCCCGTGATCATTGCACACTCATCAGAAATGATGTCGCCAAAGATGTTTGAACATAACATGACGTCGAACTGGGCTGTGTCTTTGATTAACTGCATGGTCGCGTTGTCGATGTACATGTGAGACAACTCGACATCTGCGTAGTCTTTGGCAATCTCTTCCACAACTTCACGCCATAAGATAGAACTCTGCAGAACGTTTGCTTTGTCAATTGAGCACACTTTCTTACGACGTAGACGAGCAGATTCAAACGCGATTTTTGCAATACGTTCGATTTCGTAGCGGTGGTACACCTCGGTATCAAACGCTTTTTCGTTAGCGCCTTCACCCTCACGACCTTTCGGCTGGCCGAAGTAGATGCCACCAGTTAATTCGCGTACGACGACAATATCAAAGCCGCGACCTGAGATGTCTGCACGTAGCGGTGAGAAAGCTTCTAGACCTGCGTGGATTTGCGCTGGACGAAGGTTACAGAACAGTTGGAAGTGCTTACGTAGTGG
>NZ_JAWOQN010000224.1:0-932 GCF_033337395.1 Vibrio sp. YT-19(2023)
GATGTTAGTTCTTACAACACCATCAGAGTCAAAGTGTTTCAACGAATCTTCATTCAGATGACCGCCAATACCTATTGAGCGTACTTCGCTAAATTCTGCCATTGCGCTATATGCGTTATTTGCTTGATGAGGTACATAGTTTTCATAATCGTAATAACTATGATTACTTGTCATCTTCCCTAACAACTCACCTGTCGAAAGCGAATAAACGAGTGAGTTACTATCTATCACCGTCTTATTGTCGTAAGTTACAACATCACCAGTTTTGTAATCCGCTGGCAACACATCAGCTAACGTTACCAGTTTGTTGTTTTCCACTCCAAGAACAATGCTATCCATTTGGTTTATGTTATTTGCATCATTCACAGTAGCTTGGTTTGGACGGCCATCAGAAATGAAATAGCTTAAATTCGTTGCGCCACTATCAGCATTCTCAAACCATTTCAATGCTGATTGGAAGCCTGCTTCATAGTTTGTGTTACCTTCGCCGCGCTTCACAATTGCGTCCAATATTGATTCTACTTGAGACTTAGCGTTGTCAGAGCTCAAATCCAACTCGAGCACCTGTTTGCTCTCAGTGGAAAAAGTGGTTAATAAAACGTTCACTTTGCCCGAATGAGGTCCACTCGCACTTTCGATCAGAGTATTCAGCACTGTTTTTAGTTCAGTTACCGCACGGCCAACGTCGTAACCCATACTGCCAGACGTATCGAGCATAAAGGCAATGTTGTAATCCTGACCTTCGACAATTTGTAACCCTTGAACATCACCAACGATCACGTCGTTATCATCGGACCCAACTATGTTGTTATCACCATGCGTACCAGAAACAAACTCATAATCACGGACTGAAACAGTAGCCGTGTCCGCTCCCATTTGAGTATTGTTATTAACTTCAACACTTCCTGCCGTCGCTGTTACATCAAAATCTA
>NZ_JAWOQN010000225.1:0-932 GCF_033337395.1 Vibrio sp. YT-19(2023)
GGATTAGGGCATGATCCGTTTAGTCGTGAAATGCTAACGGCATGGCGTGAAGAGGGGATCAATACGGACATGGTCTACCTTTCTGAAGATAAATTGCCAGGCATTTACGCGATTGAAACCGCCGAAGATGGCGAGCGTAGCTTCTTTTACTGGCGTAATGATGCGGCGGCAAAATACTGGTTGCGTGAGCGAGCATTGTTGTCGTTGGTGAAAGATCTTTGTCAGCATCAAATGATCTACCTGAGTGGCATTAGCTTGGCGATCATCTCGGACGATTGTCGTCAGATGTTGATTGAGCTGCTAACAATGTGCCGTAAAGAAGGTGTGAAAATCGCATTCGATAACAACTTCCGCCCTAAGCTCTGGCCTAACATCGAGCAAGCTCGTGATTTTTACTCAAAGATCCTCAGCGTCACCGACATGGCATTTTTGACCTTCGATGACGAGGTCATGCTGTGGGGAGATAAGCACGAAGATGAAGCGATCAGCCGTACGAAAAACTTTGGCGTGAAAGAGATCATCGTGAAACGTGGCGCGGACGACTGCTTTGTTGTAACACAAGATCAACAACACACCGTTGCGGCCTTGAAGGTTGATGCTGTGGTGGATACCACGGCGGCGGGTGATTCTTTTAGTGCGGGTTATCTTGCAAAACGAATTTTAGGCGGAGACGTTGCTGAGTCTGCGCTTGCTGGCCACAAAGTGGCTGGCACGGTTATTCAACATCGCGGCGCGATCATTCCAAGCCAAGCGATGCCAACTATTTAAGGAACGATGAAATGAAAGATCTGAACCAACAACTTTCAGAAATTAAAGTAGTCCCTGTTATCGCGATCAAAGACGCAGGCAAGGCAGTGAAACTGGCACAAGTGCTGATTGAAAATGGCCTGCCATGTGCTGAAGTAACGTTCCGTACTGAGGATGCCGCTTTA
>NZ_JAWOQN010000226.1:0-929 GCF_033337395.1 Vibrio sp. YT-19(2023)
TGATCCGCACCAGCAGTTTTGGACACCGAGTTAAGTGAGTACAATCACTAACGAGGTGAAGCATGACAAGCAAGAAAAAACGTATTATCCATTCTCCTGAATTTAAAGCAGAAGCACTGAAGCTAGCAGATAAAGTGGGAGTCGCTGCGGCAGCGAGGCAACTCTCGTTACACGAATCTCAGATCTACGGTTGGCGTAAGGCCGCGAAGAAAGACACCAGTACCAGTCAGCGGGAAAAAGATCTAGCCGCTGAAGTCGCCAAGCTTAAAAGGCAATTGGCTGAGCAAGCTGAAGAGCTAGATATAGTAAAAAAGGCCGCCACCTACTTCGCGAAAAATCTAAAGTAGATTGCTACGAATTTATGCTCGAACACCTGCTGTGCTTCAATGTTGTCCGTATGGCTAAGGTGTTCGGGGTATCTCGAAGTGGGTTTTATTACTGGATTAAGCACCGCCACAAGGCTATCCAGCGCGAGGCAAGTCGCCAAGAGCTTGATATCAAGGTCAAGGAGGCGTTTGACAGCAGCAAAGGCCGAGATGGTGCGAGGCGCATTCAAAAAGAACTGGCTGAGAACGGTAATAGTCATAATGTTAAAACCATTGCAGCCAGCATGAAGCGTCAGGATTTGACTCCGAAAGCCGCACGCAAGTTTAAGTGTACAACAGACAGCAAGCATAAAATGCCTGTTGCTCCGAACCTGCTGGCTCAGGACTTCAACGCAGCGGCTCCGAATCAAAAGTGGGCGGGTGACATCACCTACGTTGCCACAAGCGAAGGTTGGCTGTACTTGGCGGTAATTATTGATCTTTACTCAAGACAAGTAGTCGGCTGGTCTATGGATACCAGAATGACTGCTACGCTGGTCTGCGATGCGCTATCAATGGCCTTGTTCCGTCGCGGATTCCCTGAGCAAGTTATCGTTCACAGTG
>NZ_JAWOQN010000227.1:0-928 GCF_033337395.1 Vibrio sp. YT-19(2023)
AGTCAACGTCATACTATCAATCACTTCGGATTCTTCTTCCCCGGTACGCACAAAACCACACTTCTTGTAAAAATTCAGCCCTTGCTTATTAGTGTTCAGTGCTTTCAGACTTATCTGCATTACTGGCGTAGAGAGTAGACGTGTTTCGAGCTCATCTAATAGTGCACTTCCTGCCCCTTGCCCATAATGTAACGGCGAGACATAGCAACACGTTACCAACGCCGTTTTATCTTCACTGGTGTGGTTAGGCAACTCGTAACTTAAAAACCCGACGATTTCCCCTTGTTTCTCAACCACGATCAATTGAGCCAGTTGCTCCGTCATAACTCGTGTCCACATCCTTTCTCGGCGCTCAATGGTAAACTGCTCTATATAGCTTTGTGGCATTAACCCTTTGTACGCCACCTGCCACGAATCGACATGTATTTTAGCAATTTGAGCTGCTTCTTCTCTAACAGCATTCCCTACTGTGTATCCCATTACTTTCCTTTCTATTCATCCTGAGTAAATACGCGCAATCGGTTATAAGCTTCAAAACCCAAAGATTCGCACAACTTAATCGAAGGTGTATTTTCGATATCTACTCGGTATCTCACTTTACGATCTCGCGTTTTAACCTCCGCCACTAAGTGTGAAAGCAAGCGCTTACCGTACCCTTTTTCTCTCGCTTTAGGGCTAACCAGTAACGATAACGACTCAAATGGTTCCTTTCCTTCGTAGCAATATGACGCTAATGCCGCAACCAATTTACCCTCTTCTAAAATGCCATAGAAGAAGTGGCTATCGAGCTCGAAATCGGCTTTCGCAATATCTTCTGCGCTGTTACTACGTAAAAATACGTCAAGCAACTCATTGTCAGATTCAATATTCAAAGTGAAAACATCAGCATCTTTATTGAAGGTATTATCATTAAATAAATGATAGTCGA
>NZ_JAWOQN010000228.1:0-927 GCF_033337395.1 Vibrio sp. YT-19(2023)
GCCTTTTCAGGCGCTACAGCTTCAACAATCGGTGATTCAGCTTTAGCTTCTACTGTTTCTTGAACTTTAGGTTCAACAACAGGTGCTTCAGCTACCGCTGGTTGCTCACGACGGATGATGACTTTACCCATTGCCATTTCAGGGCAAGCAAAACCACCTTGCATAGCAGGTACAGTTGCAATTGCCACAACCGCTTCTTCCTGAACTCGCTCTTCCTTCTTAGGCGCTGGTTTTGGAATGTAACGTGGCATCACTTTACCCATTGCCATCTCAGGAGATGCTACACCGCCTTTGCCCGGACGGAATGGGTTAGGACGACGATCACGACCACGACGACGACGTTGACCACTTGCTCGTAGGTGACGAGGAGAACGACGGTTACGACGTTGTTTCGATTCACCTTGCTTGTTGTCTTGCTGTGCGTCTGCTGCTGTATCAACGGCTTGATCTACTTGAGACTCAACAGGTTCAATTGCTTTTACTGCTGTTTCTTCTACTTGCTCATCGGCAAGTTGATCTTTAACACGAACAGATTTGTTCAGTTTGCGACGTTGACGGCGCTCTTTGACTTTCTCTGTTTTCGCGTTTGCTTTCGCTTTATTCTCTTCAGGCTTCACTTCTGAGCGAGCTTCAGCCGCAAGTTGCAAGCCTTTGTCCGCTACTTTCGCGTTTGCTTTCGGCTCTTGAGCTTTTTCAGCTTGTTGAGGTTTTGGCTTACGCTTCTGGCTACGGTTTGGTTGCTGTTTGTTTGCAGGCTGTTGAGCTTCGTTTTGCTCATTTGCTTGCTCTTCACGAGGCTTACGGCGACGACGGTTATCACGGTTTTCACGACCTTCGCGGTTATCGCGTTGGTTGCTACGACGACGGTCGTTGCGATCGCGTTTGTTGCGCTTGTTGTCGCCGTTTGATTTCTTCTCTTCTTGTTTT
>NZ_JAWOQN010000022.1:0-82348 GCF_033337395.1 Vibrio sp. YT-19(2023)
GCTCGACTTGCATGTGTTAGGCCTGCCGCCAGCGTTCAATCTGAGCCATGATCAAACTCTTCAATTTAAGATTTTGTTCGGCTCAATGAATACTGAACATTACATAAAGTAATGTTTGAATTGACTGTGCTGAATCCGAAGATTCAATGGTCACTTCGTTTCATTGAAACCTAATTTGATACCAAAGTATCGAATTGGATTATCATCAACGAGTGCCCACACAGATTGATAGGTCTATATTTTTAAAGAGCTTTCCTGTTGAGCTTTGCTCAAAACAGGACGGCCATTTTAGCGAGTTAAAGTTTAGTGTCAATCACTTTTTTCAAACTTTCTTCAAGCGTTTCCGCTTGGCTAATTTGGCTTGCTAACTTGGCTTCTTACTTTCGAAACTTAAGCTTCGAAGCGTTGCCGTGTCAGCGAGGTGGCATTATAGAGATTGCGATCACATTGGCAAGCCCTTTTTCTCGTTTTTTTTGATTTTTTTATCGTTCGGATAAATTTGCATCAAAAGCGGTCAAAAGAGCACGTTATTTCTACAGTTCTCTAAATTTATCTGCGAAAAGAGCCACTTTTTCCCAATTGGTGTACTCCACCTCTTTGGTCGTATCGGTTTCGCCACCCGTCATCGACATAATGAACCTAATCATAGTTCTGTCGAACCAGCTATAACGTGGGTAATAAAGTGCACCAGCAAAAACACCGATTAGCGTTGGTTTCCAAGGCGACTTAATTAGGAACTTGCGAATGTAGGCACTACCTTCAGGTGTATCCTTTCCTTGGTCCTCTTTACGAGCGGTTAGGTTTACGCAGAAAAATGCCACTTTATTTTGCTCCAATTGATTGAGGTTTCGCTCAATAAACTGGTATAGCTTTTTATTAAGATGGCCATAGCGAATAGAGGCGCCTATCAATACTCTGTCGTATTGGCTGAAGTCAATCGTCTCGACATTATGTAAATCCACCAGCTCACAATCGAAATCTGGAAGTTGTTCATCTATATAGTGGAGAATTTTTTTAGTCTGCCCTTCGCGGGAAGAGTATAGAAATAATGCTTTTGCCACGATTTCCCCTTAGCTACGCCAAAACGTCGGCGTAAGTAGAATAAGTAAGGTAAAGATTTCCAAACGACCAAACAGCATAGAAACTATTAATACCCATTTTGCTTTGTCGTTAACATCACCAAAGTGAAGCGCCACTTCTCCCAAGCCAGGACCGAGGTTGTTCAGAGTCGCAGCCACCGCTGAGAACGCACTAAGCTCATCCATTCCTGTTGCAATCAACCCCAACATACAAACCACAAATACCAATGCGTATGCGGAGAAGAAACCCCAAACCGCATCGACAACACGTTGCGGTAGGGCACTGCCACCTACTTTGATGGTGTAAACCGCGCGTGGATGGACTAAACGTTTTAGTTCACGCGCACCTTGTAAGGTAAGAAGCAGGATACGGATCACTTTCATGCCGCCGCCTGTTGAACCAGCACAACCACCTATAAAGGAAGAGAACAATAACAGCACAGGTAAGAAGAGAGGCCAATCCGCAAAACCTGTTGTCGTAAAGCCCGCTGTTGTGGATATTGATACGGTTTGGAACAGAGCCTGATCGAAAGCATCGTATGTCGATGTGTAAGAGTGATGTTTCAGTAATAATAGAAAGCAAATGATAAATAGCAGCACTTGAATAAACAAGAAGGCACGAAACTCAGGATCTTTCCAGTAATACTTGGGATGTACGCCACCTGATGCAAATGCAGCAAAGTGCAGCGTGTAGTTACATGCAGATATAAGCAGAAAAACCACAGTAATCAGGTTAATCGCGTAACTATCAAAATATCCGATGCTGGCATCGTGGGTAGAGAAGCCGCCAATAGCAATGGTGGAAAAGCTGTGACTGATGGCGTCAAATGGCGTCATACCAGCTAACCAAAAAGCCGAAGCACAGGCGATAGTCAGGCTCAGATAGATGTACCAAAGCGCCTTAGCAGTTTCTGCTATGCGCGGCGTCACTTTAGTGTCCTTGACTGGACCAGGGATCTCGGCGCGGTAAAGCTGCATACCACCAATGCCAAGTACTGGCAAAATCGCCACCGCTAATACGATGATTCCCATACCGCCGAACCACTGCAGTAACTGTCGATAGAATAGAATCGCTTTAGGTAACTCATCCAAACCAACAATAACGGTCGCCCCGGTCGTCGTGAGAGCAGAAAACGATTCAAAAAACGCATCTGTCACTGAGACGTTCGGGTTGTCAGCAATGAGAAAGGGGATCGAGCCTGCACTGCCAAGTACTGTCCAGAATAAGACGACAATAAGAAAGCCATCTCGAGCTTTAAGCTCGTGCTTATACCTGCGGTTTGGGTACCAACAAACGGCCCCACAAAACAGCAGAACAAAAAATGTCGTGACAAAAGGCACACCAGCACCATCTCGATAGATCAGCGCAACGAGTGCTGGCGCAAGCATAGTGACACTAAAGAGTGCGAGCAGTAGCCCGACGATTCGAATAATTGAACGAAATTGCATGGATAAATTGACTAGCGAAGCTGTCCCTGTTGCTTCCTGTTTTTCATTATTGTCCGTCTAGCGGAGTGACAATTGCCTTTGCCCCGCTTTTATTGATGATTGCTTGGGTAAACGCGCTCACTTCTCGAAGCTCAATTTCCACCACTAATACGACCTGATCGCTGTATTCAGCCTCGACTTCTATCGCACCAAATTGCGGCATGATTGATTGTGCGATCGGCATAAACCCATAGTCTAACGTTAGTCTGAGCTTTGTGGTTATTTTTTTCTCAATAGTTTGAAGCAGCTTGAGCGCTTGTTGTACCCCACCCCCATACGCTTTAACCAAGCCGCCTGTACCTAACTTGATTCCACCAGAGTATCGCGTGACCACAGCCGTGATCTCCCCTACCCCAGATCCAGACAGCTGCGCCAGGATCGGTTTGCCTGCAGTTCCGGACGGCTCCCCATCATCACTAAAGCCCCATTTCATTGAATCTTCCGGGCGACCAGCAACAAAGCCCCAACAGTTATGTCTAGCATCAGCGTGTTTAGCTTTGATTTGATCAACAAATGCTTTTGCAGCTTCGATACTTGGCGTGTGTGCCAAATAAGTAATGAAGACGCTCTTTTTAATTTCTTCTTCAAATTGAGCGGGCTCTGCTGGAATCAGATAAGGCTTGTCATTCATAGGATTATGGATTCAGGTCTATTTGCCTGAAGTCTATCACGAGTGTGATTTACCCGTCGCATAAGATCTGCCACAGCGCACAATGTTAAACACTTGTTTAAAAAATGTATTGAAATTAGACAATCCACGATCCAAACTAACTTTACTGGTCAAACCAGAACAAAAATAAAACGACTTCCTCGATACCTATTTGCCGAGGTACACGGCGTCGTTGAAATAGGTATACAGACAATCCACGATTGTATGTCATGGAGATAGACAATGATTTACCAAGCCGAAACCCTACAGGTAAAGGAAATACAAGATGGTATTGCAGAGCTAAGCTTCTGCTCTCCAAAATCCGTCAACAAACTCGACCTAGCGACATTGGAATCGCTAGATAAAGCTCTTGATGCGCTCATTGCCCATCAAGGCCTCAAGGGGTTGTTGCTCACTTCAGATAAAGACGCATTCATTGTAGGCGCAGACATTACCGAGTTTTTAGGTCTGTTTGCTAAAACGGATGCCGAGCTCGACCAATGGCTGCAATTTGCTAATAGCATCTTTAACAAATTAGAAGACTTACCCGTTCCGACCATCTCAGTGATCAAAGGCCACGCTCTTGGTGGCGGTTGTGAATGTGTGCTAGCAACAGACATGCGTATTGGTGACAAAACCACCAGCATCGGCCTACCAGAAACGAAACTGGGAATCATGCCTGGCTTTGGTGGTTGTGTACGCTTACCTCGCGTTATTGGCGCAGACAGCGCAATGGAAATCATCACCCAAGGTAAAGCATGCCGAGCTGATGAAGCATTGAAAATTGGCTTACTCGATGCAGTTGTAGAGCCTGATGCTTTATACGAATCAGCACTACAAACTCTTAACTCTGCAATTAACGAGAAACTTGACTGGCAAGCACGCCGAGCACAGAAAACATCTCCGCTAACGCTGAGTAAGCTTGAATCAATGATGAGCTTCACCATGGCGAAGGGTCTGGTGGCACAAAAAGCAGGTCCTCACTACCCTGCCCCAATGACAGCCGTTATCACGATTGAAGAAGGTGCTCGCTTTGCACGTAATGAAGCGTTAGACATTGAACGTAAGCACTTCGTGAAATTGGCTAAATCGGAAGAAGCAAAATCACTCGTTGGCCTCTTCCTTAATGATCAATACATCAAAGGCATTGCGAAAAAAGCAGCGAAGTCAGCAAGTAAAGACACGCAACGTGCAGCCGTATTAGGTGCTGGTATCATGGGTGGCGGCATTGCTTACCAATCAGCGCTAAAAGGTGTGCCAGTCTTGATGAAAGACATCGCACAAGCGTCGCTCGACCTAGGCATGACTGAAGCATCTAAGCTGCTGAATAAACGCTTATCTCGCGGTCGCATTGATGGCTTTAAGATGGCGGGTATTTTAGCGTCAATCACACCGAGCTTACATTACGCAGGTATTGAAAACTCTGATGTGATTGTTGAAGCTGTCGTTGAAAACCCGAAAGTAAAAGCAGCAGTTTTAAGTGAAGTTGAATCCCATGTCGGTGACGACACCGTTATCACCTCAAACACCTCGACGATTCCTATCAACCTATTGGCAAAATCACTAAAACGCCCAGAAAACTTCTGTGGTATGCACTTCTTCAACCCAGTGCATCGTATGCCTCTTGTTGAGATCATCCGTGGTGAGCACACCTCTGATGAAACCATCAATCGTGTTGTGGCGTATGCTGCGAAAATGGGCAAATCACCAATTGTCGTTAATGACTGCCCAGGGTTCTTCGTTAACCGCGTATTGTTCCCATACTTTGGCGGCTTCAGCATGCTACTTCGTGATGGTGCTGACTTTACGAAAATCGACAAAGTCATGGAGCGTAAGTTTGGCTGGCCGATGGGACCGGCGTACTTACTTGACGTAGTCGGCATTGATACCGCGCACCACGCACAAGCTGTGATGGCTGACGGTTTCCCTGAGCGTATGGGTAAACAAGGTCGTGATGCGATTGATGCACTATTCGAAGCAGACAAATATGGTCAGAAAAATGGTAATGGCTTCTACAGCTACACCATAGATAAAAAAGGTAAGCCGAAGAAAACCTTCTCCGAAGCGATCTTACCGGTACTTGCTGACGTTTGTGCCGATAAGCAGGACTTTGACGATCAGACCATCATTCAACGTATGATGATTCCAATGATTAACGAAGTGGTGCTGTGCCTACAAGAAGGCATCATCGCAACTCCGCAGGAAGCAGATATGGCATTGGTTTATGGTCTTGGTTTCCCTCCATTCCGCGGTGGCGTATTCCGTTATCTAGACAGCGTGGGTATTGCTGAATACGTTGAAATGGCAAAACAACACGCCGAGCTAGGTGCGATGTACCAAGTACCGCAAATGCTGATTGATATGGCGGCGAAAGGTGAAAGCTTTTACGGTGCACAACAGCAAGGTTCTATCTAAGGAGGGATTCTAAAATGACTAATCAAACAAGAAATGTTGTCGTAGTCGATTGTCTACGTACTCCAATGGGTCGCTCTAAAGGTGGTGCTTTCCGTCATACACGAGCAGAAGATCTATCTGCGCGCCTAATGAAAGGCATTCTTGCGCGTAACCCACAAGTGAACCCAAGCGAGATTGAAGACATCTACTGGGGCTGTGTACAGCAAACACTAGAGCAAGGCTTTAACGTTGCACGTAATGCCGCGCTACTCGCGGGCCTGCCGATTGAAATTGGCGCCGTGACGGTTAACCGCTTGTGTGGTTCATCAATGCAAGCGCTTCACGACGGTACACGTGCCATCATGACTGGCGATGCTGAAATCTGCCTAATTGGTGGCGTTGAGCACATGGGGCATGTGCCAATGAACCACGGTGTAGACTTTCACCCAGGTATGTCAAAGAACGTAGCAAAAGCTGCGGGCATGATGGGCTTAACGGCTGAAATGCTTGGTAAATTACATGGTATTAGCCGTGAGCAACAAGACGAGTTTGCCGCTCGCTCTCACGCTCGTGCGCACGCAGCAACCGTAGAGGGTCGTTTTAAAAACGAAATTCTACCAATTGAAGGCCACGCAGCAGACGGCACACTGTTCACTCTGGATTACGACGAAGTGATTCGCCCTGAAACATCCGTTGAAGGTCTATCTCAACTTCGCCCAGTGTTCGACCCTGCAAACGGTACAGTAACAGCCGGTACATCATCGGCTCTGTCTGATGGTGCATCAGCGATGTTGATCATGAGTGAAGAGAAAGCCAATGAGCTTGGCTTGAAGATTCGTGCACGTATTAAAGGCATGGCCATTGCGGGCTGCGATCCTTCTATTATGGGTTACGGTCCTGTACCTGCGACGAAAAAAGCGCTCAAGCGTGCCGGTCTTTCAATTGAAGACATGGATGTGGTTGAGCTAAACGAAGCATTTGCCGCGCAGTCTCTGCCGTGTGCTAAAGACTTAGGCCTGCTTGATGTTATGGATGAGAAGGTCAACCTTAACGGTGGTGCGATAGCATTGGGTCATCCACTAGGCTGTTCTGGTTCACGTATCTCAACAACGTTGATCAACCTAATGGAAGCGAAAGACGCGAAATACGGTCTGGCCACCATGTGTATCGGTTTGGGTCAGGGCATTGCGACAGTATTTGAACGACCATAACAGTTCAAGACGTTGTTGTAGTGATCGAGCCAACAATCATAAGCAAATGAACTAGTACTAAAATTTTTAGTATTACACTTAAGGGCGACAATTGATGTCGCCCTTTGTTTTACATCAAACATGCATGAAGAGCATACATTAAATGATCAAGTTTCATTTTATTCATAGACAAAGAAGACATACACTTAGACCAGTTAATATCTTGCTGCATGTGACCCAGAGTCATGCTACCGCACAATCGGAGAACCTTATGTTTAATGCTCTAGTTCTAAATCAAGAAGACAAACGTACTATCGCTAACATCGAGCAAATCGATGAAACACAACTGCCTGAAGGCGACGTTCTGATTGACGTTGATTACTCATCGTTAAACTACAAAGACGGTCTTGCGATCACAGGTAAAGGTAAAATCATCCGTAACTTCCCGATGGTGCCAGGTATTGACCTAGCAGGTACGGTAGTAAGCTCAGAAGACGACCGCTACCAAGCTGGTGACAAAGTTGTCCTTACTGGCTGGGGCGTGGGTGAAAACCACTGGGGTGGTATGTCTCAGCGTGCTCGTCTAAAAGCGGATTGGCTAGTACCACTACCAAAAGGTCTAGACAGCAAGAAAGCAATGATGGTTGGTACTGCTGGCTTCACTGGTATGCTGTGTGTTCAAGCACTGCTTGATGCAGGCATCAAACCTGAAAATGGCGAAATCCTAGTAACTGGCGCAAGTGGCGGTGTAGGCTCAGTCGCAGTAACGCTTCTAGCACAGCTTGGCTACAAAGTTGCTGCAGTGACAGGTCGTGTAGAAAAAAATGGCCCGCTACTTGAAAAACTAGGTGCTAGCCGCATCATCGACCGTACTGAATTTGAAGAACTAGCACGTCCACTTGAAAAGCAAGTATGGGCAGGTGCGGTTGATACTGTAGGCAGCAAAGTACTGGCTAAAGTATTGGCGCAAATGGATTACAACAGTGCAGTTGCAGCTTGTGGTCTTGCTGGTGGTTTTGATCTACCAACCACAGTGATGCCGTTCATCCTACGTAATGTTCGCCTACAAGGTGTGGACTCAGTAATGTGCCCAACAGAGAAACGTATCGCTGCATGGGAAAAGCTGGTCGAGCTACTACCAGACAGCTACTTCGAGCAAGCGTGTACTGAAGTTGCTCTTGCTGAAGCACCGAAATATGCAGAAGACATCACCAACGGTCAAGTAACGGGTCGTGTGGTTATCAAGCTATAAACACTGACTCAGTGTAAACAGACGAAGAGCCGGCATTGCTGGCTCTTTTTTGTTAGCAGTTCAGTCCCATATCTTCGATACGTTTAGCTATCAGACGGCTACACTCTTCACGCACAATCGTTCTTAACCATTCTTGAGCGGGAGAATGCTCGCAACGCGCATGCCAAATCATCGAGTATTCAAACGGCGTGAATTGGAATGGTAACGGTTTCACCACTAAGTCATAACGCTCGGCAACCAGATACGCCAAATCCGCTGGTACTGTGATGATAATTGGCAAGGTATCCATGATCGCCAATGCGGCTTCTAAATGGTACGCCCGCAGGACCATTTTACGCTTAGGTTTCTCCATCAAAGCTTGTTCGATCAGTGCCTTAACACCATCACTGATGGCGATCATGGCATGTGGATGACTCAGATAATCATCCAAGCTCATTTCTTTATTCGCTAATGGATGCTGTTTTGAAAGCATACACAGCACCCCCACTCGCCCCAACACTTCACTGCGTAGAGGCTCCACCGGGCCTGTCGGGCGACAAATCGCTAAGTCTGCACCTTCATAAGTGAGCTGATCTGATAAACGGTCGTGTTGCAGTGGTAAGAAGTTGAAAGACACGTTTGGCGCTTCTTGGTAAATTCTCGGCAAAGCGAACGGTAAGATCGTTTGCATGGCATAGTCGGTGGTCACGATGTTGAAAGTCTGTACGCATTGCAATGGGTCAAACTCAACCGGAGATAACAACTGACGTAAAGACTCTAATGGTTCGCCCAATGAGCGATCGATCTCTAACGCTTTCTGAGTTGGGATCAAATGCTGTCCCTGACGAGTAAACAGCGGGTCTCCCAATAAGTCGCGTAGACGACCAAGCACACGACTCATTGCCGATTGACTCAAGTTCAGACGTGTTGCCGCCTTACTGACACTGTTTTCTTCTATCAGTACTCGCAACGCAACCAGTAAATTTAAATCTCGGCGATAGATGTCTTCCAGTTCCACGAATTAGCCACTTATTTTGTATGTGTTTGGGTAAATTGTACTCTTTAGGCAAAAAAAATCCCGCCTTTCAGCGGATAGTTTCCGTGGGACGTGTGGGTTTATAGATATGTGTTACATAACAATACGACATTGTGTACAAATTATAAAGCTTCCAACCCATTGCTGGTGGTGCTTCTTGGTGGAGATATTAAGGGAAATATCTTGCGGGCTTCGCTTAGTGGCACGAATATACTGTGCTAGTCATGGAGCCTTTGTTTAAAATATCCTAGGCTGCTTTCTCTTTGTGCTTCTTCACTATGCGTTGAACTGACGACAAACTTATACCTATCTGTTCTGCAATCTTTCTTTGTGGTACGCCATCGTTAAGCAGTGCAATCACCTCAGCTTTCTGTCTTATCGCTGTTGAACGGCCTTTGTAAACACCTTTTGCTTTAGCAATCTCAATACCTTCACGCTGTCTCTCTTTCTTGATATCAACCTCAAACTGGTACACAGCGCCAATAAGGTTTAGCAAAAGTTCATTTGTGGGATTTGATTTATCACCTGTAAAAGTAAGGTTTTCTTTTGCAAAGGTAACTGTTACGCCTTTACTAGTGATTTGATGGAGTAACTCGTTTAAGTCCTTCAAGGAGCGCGCTAGACGGCTTATATCATCGACTAACACCTCATCACCTACAGATAGATTAACTAACATGTTTGTAAGCTCTGGGCGCTTTGTAGAACGTCCAGACACTTTATCGATGATTTGCACATAACCTTCTGGTGTTTTCACTTCCTGACGTTCAGTGTGCTGCTCTGCGGTACTCACTCGGATGTAATGATACTTAGTCATTGTCACTCTCCCTTACTGAATTAATCTAGTTGCATAGTAGTGTAATTCTTTTGTATTCACAAGTCTAAACCCTAGATATTTTGCAGATTGAAGTGTATTTATGCTAGGAATTACGTTGCTTTTGTATTCATTTAATTTGTATTTATTTGGGTATACATATGAATACAACCCAAGATCAACTCTAGGTTTTTTAACGTTAAATCATTGCTGAGAAAAATTTCTGTACCTTGTGGACAGCTAGAGGGACTTGCTAAGCATTTTTGTGCTAATACTTGATTGTTATTTTTCAATCAATAAGGGAGCGTTAACAATGGGATGGTTTAGCAATAACATAGAACCAATTGATCAGGATTTACTTGATAAGGTAGCAATCCACCGATATAAACAACTAGCTATGTCATATAACTACTGTAAAAGTGAACTGAACAAAGAGAATCTAACGGATGTCGAAAAGTTAACGTTGGAAGTAAACAAGCGGAAATTGATTGATAAAGCTGTTGAGCTACTGGACAGCTTAGAACACAAAGAGGTTATAGCAATAAATAATGACAAAGAGGATCTGAGCACAACTTATTTATTTAAAGATTACATCTCTTTTGGAGAGGGTGAGTATTTAGAAAAATTAACACAATACTTAATTAAATAGTTGAAACTAAATTAAAAAACTAAAGTATTGATTCTCATATAGCCAAAACAATTTCTTCTTTTTCATGTGGTTGATGTCGCCATTACTTCTAAAAGTCAGTTTGGTGTTATCGGTAAAAATAACAACGTGGTTGATACCTTTTAACTTCAAACTGGCTTGAACAATGGTTTGTTTATCCGTGGAATGATTCCAACCATGATTGAGTTGGGCTAATGCTTTGGTTTTGTCAGTTTTGGCATGCTGCTGAGCGAGATTAAGAGATATTAAGCTATCACGCTTGGTACTGTACTTGTTCAAAGCACAAGACTTTAATTCAATCCACCAGCCAGTGTTCATATCGTAGAAGTCACCTACAGCCAGAAAGCTGTCTCCGTTACTATCCGTGAATGTTAAATCAAAAGGTTTGCTGGTTGAGTTGTAGAGTAAGTTTGGGTGACGCTGGTGGAATAGGTATTCTTGCTCTGAATCGTAGAAATCTTTAAAAGGGGCACTCTCCCCATTCGTCATTTGAAAGAATGTTTTCATGTTCTATGACTTTGTCCTTGTTAGCTATTGCTAATCTACTTGGGTTACGTTTGCCACCTTCATTCAAGTCATAGAAATCACGAAATAATTCATTATCAAACATCTCTTTGTTATTCAGCCATTTATCAGAAAGCTGGCTTGTCCATTCCTTCTGTAAAATTTTATAAACAATACTATCTATTGATTCTGTTTGAATGATGGAGGTATCTAGACACGTTTGAGTAAAAATACAAATCATCGGATACGTCACTTTGTATTTTGTTCGGTTGGTACGTAGCCAGAAGACTAAAACGCCGTCATGGTGATACCTCAGGGATTTTCTAAGAAACTTGAAGAACTCGGTTACTTCGATAGGTGTTGCTTCGTCGGTGAATTGGATAGAGGTTAGGTATTGCGGTACGTACATATTTAGCGCTTGTTTAAATTTACGTCTAGTTTTCTGCCCTGTTGTCTCTGACATTACTTACCTCTATATGTTTAAAGTAGGCTCCTATTACATAGTCACTATACTAGCAATCATTTTTCATCCCAAAAACAGCTTGATATATAATCTTTTGATACCCAAAAAACACTCGATATAGTAAGGGATGAGAGAACAAGATTATTATCTTACAAGGGATGATGTAGATTGAGTTCTAAAATGGATTTTTCGCTATTTGTGCGGTAGTAGTATTGATGCATCAACAAACATGAATCACATCTTAGGGGCATGAGTGGAGATTTCCTTTACCGTCAATGGAGAAGCGTCACCTCAAGTTTTAAAGTTGCTCTGAGCGCGTTATAGGCGCTTTTAAGACTACTTTCTCATTGCATCTAGTAGCTTACGTTTGAACTCTCGCTCTTTTTTTTCTGCTTCAGAAATTGCCTGGGCTTTTTCCTTATCTAACAAACTTTGAATTTGCTCTTCAATCCATCGTTGCTGTTTGGCTTCAATATCGGCTTGGTAATCAACTCGTACTTTGTCTAATGATTCCGCTAATTTCTGTTTCGCTTTTGCTGGTGGTAACTCATAAACAATGCTGATACCAGCACCAGCTAATCTGTATTTATCAGAAACAATGACAAACTTTTGCTTCAACTTATCTGGTACATCGTTGAGAAAATGATAGATAGAAGAATAAAACTCTTTGAAGTATTTTCCTTCACGTTCATGCAGCATCTTGGTTGATGCTTCGAGTGTATCTAATCGCTCTTGGTCAAACTTGATTGGACAGCGTTCGTTTAATTCGTTGATAATTTCTTGATTCATATTAGTGACACTCCTGTGTTGGTTGGTACTTGCTGGCGTAATATTGAATTGTGCGGATTGATAGGCTTGGGGCTATTTGTTCGCGGATGATTTGTTCTGCAGTCTTACCATCAATAAGAGCTTGGATTACCGCTAAAACAGGTTGTAAGCGTTGGTTTTGAGTGCAATAAACCATTGCTGCTTCTGGTGTATACATAAGATTTCCTTATATTTCAGATAAAAGAAGAACACACCAACCGCCCCTAAAGGGTGGTAGTGCATTCAAATCGTATCGCAGCTCTAAAAGAGCGCGAATTGTTAAGATCGGCTATTTAATTAACCAATTCATACAGATATATTAACATTAACCAATAAATTTTGCAAGCAATTTATATTGACAAGCCAGCTTATTTATGATAAGGCTGGTATTGTATTTTGTTGATTATCCGCTGTGCTTCTAACAATTCAACAGATGTATAGCTAGTAGTTACAGTCTTAGTACCATGACCAACTAATCTATATTTCAACTCCGTACTTAAATGACCAAGCTGAGATATGACGTTATGTCGCAGGCTATATAGGCTTTGTAACTCACCAGCGCTATTCTTCGATGGGATATCGAACATAGGGCGCAACTTAACATTGAAGTAGTTTGTTAGATGCTGGCGAGTGAACTTAAACAATTCATTAGAACATGAATCCACATAGTCCCTGAATCCCGCTTTCAGTAACTTACGGTGAACTGGAACTTTTCGAATAGCGTTAGCTGTCTTGCCGGAAAGAATATTAAAATACACAACGTTAGTATCTTCATCTGTCACCACTTGAGACTTGGTTAATGAAGTAATCTCACTGGGGCGCATGCCATGATATACCATCATTAAAATTGCCATAGAATAACTATCACGGACGCCTAAAGCATGTGTTTCAATAGCTGCAACGATTGTCTTTGATAATGGTGCTCGTGTCGTTTTACGATATTCTGGTATTACTAAGTTAGCCATGTCTAACGGGTTTGTCGTGATATAACCTTTGCGCATTGCCGTAATAAAGATATCTTTTAGAAATGCGACTTTATCACCAAGCGCACTCGCCTTTAGCATATCTTCTTCATCTACATCAATATCGCCACTAGCAACTAATTCCCATCGAGATAACCGTTTTTCTTCTTTGCTATCTCCCTCAATGCCGTATTTTGTTATAGAGAATTTGTCTAATTTGGGTAATCCAACAAACGTATTCCACATCTGTTCTAGGTCTTCGAAAGTAATCCTGTCTATTTGTAACCCTTGGAAAGCCGGAACAAAGTCTTTAAAAGCTGCGACTTTGTTTTCGGCTGTTTTGGGTTTTAGCTTGCGTACTTCAATAATATATTGCTTCACATCTTCGAACATATCCTCAAATAACGGTGCTTTAGACTCAGATTCTGGATTGGGTTCTGCCACCTGATGAACTGAGGGAGGAGTGGTAGATAGCAATGGGGCAAACTTAGTCTTGAGTTCCCCTAGCTCCATACGAGCACGTACAGAATGACCTTTACTGTATGCGTGAGCGAGATTCTTTGCGTGTGTAGTTACTTCACTGTCTAAATGACTTTCCCACTCACTTGCATGAGAAGTGTAATCTCTGAAATCCCAATAGAATTGATGGTCTTCATTGATACTCCAACCCTCGTCTTCATCCCATTGAGATAAATCTTGTACAAGAGGGCTATGATTCGCAGCCGACTCCATTCTTGCTGTTAGCCACTGATTATATGAAGGAGAATCACGTAGGTGAGTTGATATATCAACATCAATAGGAGCGCTACTGCTACTTTCTTCAACCATCAGGTTGTAATCTCTTGCAGCTTTTGTTTGATGAAACCAGATGTCGAAATAAGACTTCGCTGTTGCACTCATAGGCTCAGTGACTGCTTTGCCTAGTCTAACAATTTCATTTACTTTGTTAGAGATTAACATCTCAATAAACTGGTCAATATCTTCCTTTTCCACTGATACCCCCAATACTTTACCTTGTTCGATAAACGATAAGATATCAGATACATATTGCCGAGAAGTAGATGGAGAGTCTGTTTTTAAGCTCTTTCTGTAAACTATACCTCCAATCCTATGATTGAAATGATAAATCTCACCGCGCTGGATAGTATGTTTAACTGTGGTCATGTGTGACACCTATTGTGTTACACGTCACACATGTATAACTAACCGCCTAATTTCAGGCAAAAAAAATCCCGCCTTTCAGCGGGGAAGCCCAAGAAAAATGGGGATAGTGTCGGAATGAAGTGTCGGTAAAAAATAGGTGAGCGTTATTAAAAGCATTCTGATCCAAGCAAGAAGCGCTAATTTTCTTGCTCAGATGCGCCAGACCATCTGCGCATCTCGATCCAAATCCCAATAATAGTGGCAACCATGCCTACTAGAGGCGTCAAAGAGGTGTCAGCTGGCGTCCTGAGTACCAATGCACAAAACGAGATAAAACACAGCACTGAGTAAATCGTAAGTCTGTCTAACGCTGTTAACATTGCCTCTCCCTTGCCAGTTGTTACCAAATTGTTAATTTAAGGTAAAACAAAAAATTCGGTTTGCCAAGTGGTTATTGAATATTTTTTCAACGAAAGTAAAATTCAACGCTCAGTTAGTTACGAGAATCACACTATGAGCTTTAATCCTGAACTGGCAAACAAGACATTAGAGGCGGAAGGACTGCGCTGCCCAGAGCCAGTGATGATGGTCAGGAAGACAATTCGCAACATGCAAGATGGTGAGATTTTGCTGGTCAAAGCAGACGATCCATCCACAACTCGAGACATTCCGAGTTTCTGCCGCTTTATGGACCACCAATTAGTTGCGGCACAAACGGAGCAAGTTCCGTATCAGTACCTGATCAAGAAAGGATTGGAATAATCTGGTCGAACTAAAAACGGCAGCCAATATTGGCTGCCGTTTGTTTATTCGTCGTATTCGAGTGTGCGAACTTCTGATTGGAGCTTGTTAAGTTGTTTCTTCATTGCCCGCATCTCTTCATGCATAGGAATGATGTGAGCGACACGAATCCACGCTTCTACTGTCAATCCAGTAAGGACGAACGATCCTGCTACAATCGGTAACCACATATCAGTTAGCACCATCGCTAGTAAACACAGCGCTAAACCAAAAGTGAATAAATAACTCTGACTCTTCGGGGACATCCCCATGTAACGTGTAAGCATAAACTTGCCCTCTCGCTATCATTCACACCATTAAACTACCATGACAAGTATGACACTTATATGTCATCCGTCACGCAACGGAACGATTTAGAGTCAGAGTTTGAACTCGCGCAGCACGCCACTAATGATTGATAACTCACATCATTTCACGTGCAAAAAATCAGAACAGTGCAGCCCCTATTGCCAGAGCAATAAACAAAAATGCGGTGATTTTACGGATCAGCCCTAAAGGCATCTTGTCGGCCGACAATTTACCAATCAGGACCACAGGTACATTCGCCAGCAGCATACCGATTGTGGTACCGATAATCACCAAACTTAACGCATTCGCGTATTGCGCCCCTAAGATGGAAGTGGCGATCTGAGTTTTATCGCCTATCTCCGCAACGAAGAACGCGATAAAGCTGGCAATAAATGGGCCTCGATTAGAAATCTGCTCGTCATCATCCAGTTTGTCCGGGATCAGAACCCAAGCCGCCATCGCGACAAAACTGACCACCAGCACCCACTTTAAAATCTCAGGTGATAGATAGTCTGCGGCAACCACACCTAACCATGCAGCCAAAGCGTGGTTGGCAATAGTTGCCAAAAAGATTGCTGCAATAATTGGGATTGGTTTTCGGTAACGACTTGCGAGTAATAGAGATAGCAATTGGGTCTTATCGCCAATTTCTGCTAACGCTACAGTAGTAATTGAAATAGCTAAAACGCTCACGACATGCTCATTGGGGCAGGGATTATTATTTTTAACCGAAGACAAACCTCACGCCCCTACCCCGGTTCGTGATGATTTGTCTAAGGTCTTGCTAAACTTGAAAGGCTTCAAGTCTCGAACGCCATGGTGATTTTGCACCAATTATGTTGACGGACGAACCAGATGAAACAGAAACTTCATCAGGTAAGCTACTCCCCAAAGACAGGCGCAATTCTAGCCACCTTTGTTGCGCTTCTCAAGAGCCAAAGCAGGCGAAAACTCCCTTTTAGGAAAAATACAGCAGATAACGCGGTAAAAATTCATTAAAGGAGAAAATCGCCCACGAATTAATCAAGATTAGCTCTACTCCCATGCTCAATATCTGGTTATACTAGATTGTTAATTTATTCAACCGTAATTACTCTTTATCGCCGTTGTTAGAGTTGAAAAACTCGGCATAGATGACGAATTAACGAGTAACAAGAGAATCGCGCGAACCTGACTTATGCAAAAATACGATATCAAAACCTTCCAGGGAATGATCCTCGCGCTGCAGGATTATTGGGCTCAAAATGGTTGTACCATTGTTCAACCGCTAGATATGGAAGTGGGTGCGGGTACCTCTCACCCAATGACCTGTCTACGAGCGCTTGGCCCAGAGCCAATGTCGACAGCTTACGTACAACCTTCACGTCGTCCTACTGATGGCCGTTACGGTGAAAACCCTAACCGTCTTCAGCACTACTACCAATTCCAAGTAGCGCTAAAACCATCGCCTGACAATATTCAAGAGTTGTACCTTGGCTCCCTTGAAGTTCTTGGTATTGACCCTCTTGTACACGACATCCGTTTCGTAGAAGACAACTGGGAAAACCCAACACTAGGCGCATGGGGTCTAGGCTGGGAAGTTTGGCTAAACGGCATGGAAGTGACTCAGTTTACTTACTTCCAGCAAGTTGGCGGTCTTGAGTGTAAGCCAGTTACTGGTGAGATCACTTACGGTATCGAACGTCTAGCAATGTACATCCAAGAAGTAGACTCTGTTTACGACCTAGTTTGGAACATCGCACCAGACGGCAGCAAAGTGACTTACGGTGACATCTTCCACCAAAATGAAGTAGAGCAATCGACTTACAACTTCGAGCACGCAGACGTGGAATTCCTATTTGGTTTCTTCGAACAGTGCGAGAAAGAGTGTAAAGAGCTGCTTGAGCTTGAAAAGCCACTGCCACTACCTGCTTACGAGCGCATTCTAAAAGCTGGTCACGCATTCAACCTACTAGACGCACGTAAAGCGATCTCAGTAACTGAACGCCAACGTTACATCCTACGCATCCGCAACCTGACTAAAGCAGTTGCAGAAGCATACTACGCATCGCGTGAAGCTCTAGGCTTCCCAATGTGTAAGAAAGAACAAGCGCAAGGGGTAGAGTAACATGGCAAAAGAATTTCTAATCGAGCTAGGTACAGAAGAGCTACCACCAACGCAACTTCGCACTCTAGCTGAAGCATTCGCAGCAAACTTCGAAGCAGAACTAAAAGGCGCTGAGCTTGCTCACGAAGGCGTTAAATGGTTCGCGGCACCTCGTCGTCTTGCACTTAAAGTCGCAGCACTAGCAGACAGCCAGTCTGACAAAGTTGTTGAAAAACGTGGTCCTGCGGTTTCTGCAGCGTTTGACGCGGAAGGCAACCCAACAAAAGCGGCTCAAGGCTGGGCACGCGGTTGTGGCATCACGGTTGACCAAGCAGAGCGCATGGTTACAGACAAAGGTGAATGGCTACTGTTCAAACAAGAAGTGAAAGGTCAGCCAACGTCTGAGATCGTAGTTGAACTTGCAGCGAAAGCACTAGCAAACCTACCTATCGCAAAACCAATGCGCTGGGGTAACAAAACGACTCAATTTATCCGTCCAGTTAAGACGCTAACCATGCTAATGGGCAGCGACCTAATCGAAGGCGAGATCCTTGGTGTCGCTTCTGATCGCACTATCCGTGGTCACCGCTTCATGGGTGAGCAAGAGTTCACTATCGATTCTGCTGAACAATACCCTGCGATCCTAGAAGAGCGCGGTAAAGTAATGGCAGATTACGAAGCGCGTAAAGCAATCATCCTAGCTGACGCACAAAAAGCAGCAGCAGCGGTTGGCGGTATCGCTGACCTAGAAGATGACCTAGTAGAAGAAGTAACGTCTCTGGTTGAATGGCCAGTAGTACTAACAGCGAAGTTCGAAGAAGAGTTCCTAAAAGTGCCTTCTGAAGCGTTGGTTTACACCATGAAAGGTGACCAAAAATACTTCCCTGTTTATGACGAAAACAAGAAGCTACTACCTAACTTCATCTTCGTATCGAACATCGAATCAAAAGAGCCTCGTTACGTAATCGAAGGTAACGAGAAAGTAGTTCGCCCTCGTCTTGCTGACGCAGAGTTCTTCTTCAACACAGACCGTAAGCGTCCGCTTATCGACCGTCTACCTGAACTAGAGCAAGCGATCTTCCAAAAGCAACTGGGTACGATCAAAGACAAAACAGACCGCATCACCGAACTTGCTGGCTACATTGCTGAGCAAATCGGTGCTGACGTTGAGAAATCAAAGCGTGCTGGTCTACTAGCAAAATGTGACCTAATGACCTCAATGGTATTCGAATTCACGGATACTCAAGGTGTTATGGGTATGCACTATGCTCGCCACGACGGTGAAGCAGAAGAAGTTGCAGTAGCACTGAACGAGCAATACATGCCTCGTTTCGCAGGTGATGAACTACCATCTAACGGTGTTTCAACTGCAGTTGCAATGGCAGACAAGCTAGACACTATCGTAGGTATCTTCGGTATTGGTCAAGCGCCTAAAGGCAGCGACCCATTCGCGCTACGCCGCGCATCTCTAGGTGTACTACGTATCATCGTTGAATACGGCTACAACCTAGACCTTGTTGACCTAGTAGCGAAAGCGAAGTCACTGTTTGGCGACCGCCTAACCAACGACAACGTTGAACAAGACGTTATCGAGTTCATGCTTGGTCGTTTCCGTGCTTGGTACCAAGACGAAGGCTTCAGTGTAGACATCATTCAAGCGGTTCTAGCTCGTCGTCCGACTAAACCAGCAGACTTCGACCAACGAGTTAAAGCGGTTTCTCACTTCCGTGAACTAGAAGCAGCTGAGTCTCTAGCAGCAGCGAACAAACGTGTAGGTAACATCCTAGCGAAATTCGACGGCGAACTAGCAGCAGACATCGACCTAGCACTTCTACAAGAAGACGCAGAGAAAGCACTAGCAGAAAGCGTTGAAGTAATGACAGAAGCGCTAGAGCCAGCATTTGCTACAGGTAACTACCAAGAAGCCCTAAGCAAGTTAGCTGACCTACGTGAACCAGTTGACGCGTTCTTTGATAACGTAATGGTAATGGCAGACGACGAAGCACTTAAGAAGAACCGTCTGACACTACTGAGCAACCTGCGTAACCTGTTCCTACAGATCGCAGACATTTCTTTGCTTCAAAAGTAATTCATTACTCTTAGAAGTGATTAAGAAATAAGTAAAAGGGAAGCAGATGCTTCCCTTTTTTGTTGCCTTCAAACCGATGAAGGTGAAGCTTATTATTCATTTTGTGAACAAGACGAAAATTTGTAGGGTGAGACGCGTTTAACTTGTTGGTGTAGAGCTCGGATTGTAGAGGCACAGTTTTGCTATAACTGGACTGTTTATTCGGGGGAAGGACACAATGAAAAAAACAATTCTCGCACTCTCTATCGGTCTACTGAGCGCCTGCAGCCAGATTCCAGAAAATGCCATCGTATTAAGCGTTGGTGATGACACCGCTGTTTTTGAGGAAAACTCACAGGGCTTACTTGTCGCCGAGCAAAAACTCGAAAAAGGCAGTTATACCTTTACCATTGCTGACAGCAAGCAAAGCTGTGGAAGTAGCTTTGCCCTAGCAGAAGAAGATCGCATTAAGTTCAATCGTCCATTAAAAATGGATAACTGCGCCACTGATGCACAAATGCCGCTGCGCATCTTCAAAGCCAATACCTATCAATTTACGCTCAATCCAACCACCAACGAGCTGACGGTAAAAATCAAACCAAAACAAAGTCAGGACATCACCTACTCTTGCCCTGTCGCAACTGACACGCCAAAAACCATCAACGTTGCTCAAACCTTTAATGATGGCACTGTCGTTCGTGATGCCTTAACCGGACAAGAAGCCACAGTCGCCAATGGCAGCGTCACCATGCAGCCGGGTCCTATGAGCCAAGGTCTATTGCTGCTAGAAGAAGTTGAACAGCAAGCCGACAAACCGTTCAGCTGGGATAACGCAACAGTGTACTTCGTCATGACTGACCGCTTCTACAATGGCAACCCTGACAACGACAACAGCTACGGTCGCAGTAAAGACGGAAAATATGAGATTGGTACCTTCCACGGTGGTGACTTAGCGGGTCTAACGAAAAAACTCGATTACATCGAATCACTTGGTGTGAATGCTATCTGGATAACCTCACCACTGGAACAGATCCACGGCTGGGTTGGCGGCGGCGATAAAGGCGACTTTAAGCACTATGGCTACCACGGCTACTATCACCAAGATTGGACCAAGCTTGATGCCAACATGGGTACCGAAGATGAACTCAGAACCTTCGTCGATACCGCCCACAAGAAAGGCATCCGCGTGATTTGGGATGTAGTCATGAACCACACAGGCTACGCAACATTAGCAGACATGCAGGAATTCGGATTTGGTCAGCTTTACCTTGATGACCAAGAAGCCAAAGAAGTCCTTGGTGAAAAATGGACCGACTGGCAGCCAAAATCAGGACAAAGCTGGCATAGCTTCAACGACTACATCAAATACGGTGATAGCGAAGCGTGGGATAAATGGTGGGGCAAAGATTGGATCCGCACCGATATTGGCGACTACGATGCTCCGGGCTACAACGACATCACCATGTCTTTGAACTACCTACCGGATCTTAAAACCGAATCAACTCAGAAAACCGGATTACCAAACTTCTTCCGCAATAAAGACACCAATGCGCAAGATGAGCTGCAAACCCCACGTGAACACCTGATTACCTGGTTATCCGATTGGGTGCGCGACTACGGCATTGACGGCTTCCGTGTCGACACCGCTAAACACGTTGAAATGGAAGCGTGGGCAGAGCTGAAAGCCAGCACCACCCAAGCGCTTGCTCAATGGAAGCAAAACAACCCGGACAAAGCCTTGGATGACCTACCTTTCTGGATGACAGGTGAAGTGTGGGCACACAGCGTAGTGAAGAGCCCGTATTTCGATAACGGCTTCGATTCCATCATCAACTTCGAGTTCCAATCTGATGTAGCACCAAAAGCGCTGAAGTGTTTCGCTCAACTTGATAATGATTACCGCCGCTATGCAGAACGCATCAATACCGATCCTGAGTTCAACGTGTTGAGCTACTTGTCTTCACACGATACACAGCTGTTTTGGTCAGCGCGCAGCCGCAGCTTTGATGACCAAGCACGTGCAGCAAATGCACTGATGCTGGCTCCGGGTGCAGTACAGATCTATTACGGTGATGAGATAGCTCGTGATTTTGGCATTACTGGTTCAGACGCCCACCAAGGCACACGCTCAGATATGCCATGGGATAAGATTCATGGCGAGCGTGAAGATCTACTGCAACATTGGCAAAAGTTGGGTGAATTCCGTAAACGCCACCCAGCAGTTGCTCAAGGTAAGCACATCACTCGCAACCAAGAAGGTTATTACGCGTTCGAACGCCAATACCAAGACGACAAGGTGCTGATTGTTTACACCGGTGAGTAAATCACACTCTCTCCACCAGCAAGGGAAGCATAAGCTTCCCTTTTTTATTGTTCTTTTTGCCCTTTTGTCTCGTTCCTCTGGTCTGATGACGCACTTTTTTCTTTTTCGGCTTAATTCACACTTTGCGTTAATTACACATTGAGGTAAGGTCAAGGATTACTCGATAAGCCGATAAAACATCGGCATAAACATACACAAAGCAATCACAATGAATTAGGTATAAGTCAGCATGCAGTTCTCAAAGTTTGGTGAAAAATTTAATCAGTATTCAGGTATTACGCAGTTAATGGACGATTTGAATGATGGTCTGCGCACACCAGGTGCCATCATGCTCGGTGGAGGTAATCCTGCCGCCATTCCTGCCATGCTCGATTACTTTCACCAAGCCAGTGAGGAAATGCTCGCCAGTGGGGAGCTCGTCGCCGCCCTCGCCAACTACGATGGCCCGCAGGGTAAAGACGCGTTCGTCAAAGCGCTAGCTCAGTTATTCCGTGAAACTTACGGCTGGGATATTTCCGAAAAGAACATCAGCCTAACTAACGGTAGCCAGAGTGGCTTTTTCTACTTGTTCAACTTGTTGGCAGGTAAACAGCCAGACGGTTCGCACAAGAAAGTGCTACTGCCTATCGCGCCTGAATACATCGGTTATGGTGATGCTGGCATTGATGAAGATATCTTTATTTCTTACCACCCAGAAATCGAGCTGTTAGATAACGGCCTGTTTAAATACCACGTCGATTTTGAGCAACTCGCCGTCGACGACTCTGTTGCGGCAATCTGCGCGTCTCGCCCAACTAACCCAACGGGTAATGTACTGACAGATGAAGAAGTACGTAAGCTGGACAAGCTAGCACGTGAGAACAACATCCCACTGATCATCGATAACGCCTACGGTCTACCTTTCCCGAACATCATCTTTGAAGATGTCGAACCGTTCTGGAATGAAAACACCATCCTATGCATGAGCCTATCTAAGCTTGGTTTACCGGGCGTGCGTTGTGGCATTGTGATTGCGAGTGAAGAAATCACGCAAGCATTAACCAATATGAACGGCATCATCAGCCTAGCGCCGGGCAGTGTTGGTCCAGCGCTGGCAAACCATATAATTGGCAAAGGTGATCTGCTTAAACTGAGTTCAGAGGTGATTAAGCCGTTCTACAAGCAGAAGTCGCAACGTGCGGTTGAACTGCTCCAACAAGCAATTACCGATGAGCGATTCCGCATCCACAAGCCGGAAGGCGCTATCTTCTTGTGGTTATGGTTTGATGAACTGCCAATCACAACAATGGAACTGTACCAACGCTTGAAAGCGCGTGGCGTATTGATTGTCCCTGGTGAATATTTCTTTATTGGCCAGCAAGACGAGTGGGATCACGCGCACCAATGCCTGCGTATGAACTACGTTCAAGATGATGAGATGATGCAAAAAGGCATTGCGATTATCGCTGAAGAAGTGGAAAAGGCTTACCGCGAAGGTAAATAGACGGATTGAACTCAGCCGTTCTTCTCTTTGAAATTACGGCTTTGAAATAGCGGATTTGAAACCCCCAAACTAAAAAGAGCGCCCATATGGCGCTCTTTCTCATTCTATAACCGGGTGGTTAACTGATTAGTTGTTCTCAATCAGGTTGTTGCCACCGATAGCAATCTTACGTGGTTGCATGGCTTCAGGGATTTCACGAACTAAATCGATATGAAGCAGACCGTTTTCCATTGATGCACCCACGACTTTTACGTAATCCGCTAGCTGGAATTTACGTTCAAAATCACGTTCTGCAATACCTTGGTAAACGTAGTTTTTGCCTTCTTCTGCTTTACGTTCGCCCTTCACAATCAACATGTTTTCGTTTTGAGTCAGATCGAGCTGTTCTTCAGCAAAGCCAGCAACGGCCATAGTAATACGGTAGTTGTGCTCGTCTTTTTGCTCAATGTTGTATGGAGGGTAACCGCCAGAAGTATTTTTCGCTGTATTCGCTTCCATCAGGTTTAGCAGACGATCAAAGCCAATTGCATTACGGTATAGTGGTGAGAAATCTACATTACGCATAAATCTATCCTCTTAATTAAGCAATAGTCTTAGTTCAGATGAGTTTTATCCTACTGGCGTGTTTATGCAAAAACCAACGCCGAACTAAGAGATTCTTATCATTCCACTGGCCTTGGTTTGGCTCGGAGACATGATATTGAATCTAAAGGTTTAAGTTGTGTGCTAAAACGCCATATCCTCTTCTGAGCGATCTCGTTTTAGCGATTTCAGAGGGCTGGTCTTCTAGTCTCTAGCAAGCCAGTCACCCTCTTCACAACTAGATATAAGGTCGTCAAAAATGACTTTCAAGGGAAAAAATAAAAAATTTTTAAAGCATCCACTATCCCCTTGAACAGCTTAGTTTCTCATCACTTCGCGATCAGTGATAAACAGCCCGCCGTTCTGGAGGGCTCAATCTACACTTTACTTGCGGGAGGATTTACGCGCTTTTACAACGCCCTTTTCTGCCGCCTTTTCCTGCTTTAGTTTGCGCTTTTCTTTTAGACTCAACTGCGGTTGTTTCTTTTCTTTCTTACTCATGACTTCACCTCTATTTATTGGCACAACAGACAACCACACAGCATTTTCTGAGCTGGTGGCTGCGATTGATGAACAATTTCAGTAATCACAAAGCAGCGTCGCTGATTAAAAATTTCCACTTCGAGCGCATCATTTTTAGCTCGACCTAACAGTCGAGATCCCAAATAAGAATCGACCGCGAGCATACCTGTCATGGGTTGCCCCTTGCGCGAGCTGACCAATGTCATGCGATATTGATAGGCGCGTTCAACATCCACTAAGCGAACCGTGTCCCCAACCGCAATACGAGTTCGGTTACGGCAATGGGCTTGTTGCTCGCAGGTTTCAAATAGCGATAACAACCTTAGTGGTGATTGATAGGTTAAAAAGCGACTGGTTAACCACCAAGTTCGCAGCGCCAAGCAGTACGCTGAGAACCAGCGTTCAAACATGATTATTTCCTTCTTAATGCCTTGTCTTACAAATAAATTCAGTGCATTGAACCGGAAGTGCATCACTTCCGGCTTAGTTCAGGAAAGTCATCACCATTTTCTTAGTCTCCTTATTCATCAGCTCTTCAGCACTATAGCGAGCAGAAAAAAGAAAGCAAAAACGCTCAAGCGAACAAAATGGCGAGAAAAAAAGAAAACAGAAATAAAATGGCAGGCTTGATCGGGTTGTTGGCAGTTAGTACCAGAAAAACATCCGCTTTAGCAGAAAGTGGCGATTTTAGCTGGTGGTAAAACAAAAAAAGCAGCGATTTCTCGCTGCTTTTTACTATCACGAACAGTGTCGTTATACGTCTAGGTTCGCTACTTTCAGTGCGTTCTCTTCGATGAAGTTACGACGAGGTTCTACTTGGTCACCCATTAGCGTAGTGAACAGTTGATCTGCGCCTACCGCATCTTCAATCGTTACCTGCATCATACGACGAGTTTCTGGGTCCATGGTGGTTTCCCAAAGTTGGTCTGGGTTCATCTCACCTAGACCTTTGTAGCGCTGACGGCTTAAGCCACGCATTGACTCTTTCACTAACCAGTCAAGTGCTTCTGCAAAGTTTGCCACTGGCATAGTACGCTCACCACGTTTGATGTACGCGCCTTCTTCCAGAAGTCCATCAAGTGCTTCTGATAGATCAGCCAACTTGCCGTACTCTTTCGAGTTTAGGAAGTCGATGCTAATTGCATGTTCGTGCGTCACACCGTGAGTACGAACCACAATCTTAGGCAAGTTTAAGCCTAGCTCTTCGTGCTGTTCAACTTCGTAGCTGTACTGGCTTGCACCCACTTCTTTCGCATTCAGCTGCTCAATAAGCTGCTTCGTCCACGCTTCCACAACTGATGCGTCATGGCATTGCTCTGGCGTTAGGCGAGGAGTGTAAATCAACTCGTTTACCAAAGCACTTGGGTAGCGACGGCTCATACGTTCCGCCAGTTTAATACCCGCATTGTACTGTTGAACAAGCTTCTCTAGTGCTTCACCAGCCAGTGCAGGTGCTTCTGCGTTTACGTGTAGCGATGCATTATCCAGAGCTAATGATACTTGGTATTGGTTCATCGCTTCTTCATCTTTGATGTACTGCTCTTGTTTGCCTTTTTTCACTTTGTATAGTGGTGGCTGAGCGATGTACACATAGCCACGCTCGATAAGCTCTGGCATTTGACGGTAGAAGAAGGTCAACAGTAGCGTACGGATGTGCGAACCATCGACATCGGCATCGGTCATGATGATGATGTTGTGGTAACGAAGCTTGTCCGGGTTGTACTCGTCACGACCGATACCACAACCTAGTGCGGTGATCAGTGTTGCTACTTCTTGAGAAGATAGCATCTTGTCGAAACGTGCTTTTTCTACGTTAAGAATCTTACCTTTTAGCGGTAGGATTGCTTGGTTCTTACGGTTACGGCCTTGTTTTGCGGAGCCGCCTGCCGAATCACCCTCCACTATGTATAGTTCAGAGAGTGCCGGATCTTTTTCCTGACAGTCTGCAAGTTTACCTGGAAGACCAGCTAGGTCTAGTGCACCTTTACGGCGCGTCATTTCACGAGCTTTACGCGCAGCTTCACGTGCACGTGCTGCATCGATGATTTTCGAACAAACCATCTTCGCTTCTGTCGGGTTCTCAATCAGGAACTCAGACAGTTTTTCACCCATTGCAGACTCAACAGCTGATTTCACTTCAGAAGAAACTAGTTTGTCTTTTGTTTGGCTTGAGAACTTAGGATCAGGCACTTTCACCGAAACAACCGCAGTTAGACCTTCACGCGCATCGTCGCCTGAAGTCGCTGTTTTCGCTTTCTTCGAGAAACCTTCTTTATCCATAAAGCTGTTCAATGTACGTGTTAGCGCAGCACGGAAACCAGCAAGGTGAGTACCACCATCACGCTGTGGGATATTGTTGGTAAAGCAGAAGATATTCTCTTGGAAACCATCGTTCCATTGCATCGCCACTTCAACTGAAATGCCGTCTTCACGCTCAGAGTTAAAGTGGAAGATTTTTTCGATGATTGGCGTTTTGTTGGTGTTTAGGTGATCAACGAACGCTTGAATACCACCTTCATACATGAAGTGATCGTGTTTGTCCGCTTCACGTTCATCAACCAATTTGATCGACACACCAGAGTTCAGGAATGACAGTTCACGCAGGCGTTTCGCCAGAATGTCATAGTGGAACTCAGTGTTAGAGAACGTCTCGGCACTTGGCCAGAAACGAATTTGTGTACCGGTTTTATCCGTATCACCCACAACGGCTAGTGGCGCTTGAGGCTCACCATGGCGGTAGGTTTGCGTATGGATATGGCCACCACGATGAATCGTTAGCTCAACTTTCTCTGATAGTGCGTTTACTACTGAAACACCTACCCCGTGAAGACCACCCGATACTTTGTATGAGTTATCGTCGAACTTACCACCCGCGTGAAGAACCGTCATAATTACTTCTGCTGCAGAGACATTTTCCTCTGAGTGGATTTCTGTTGGAATGCCACGACCATCATCGCTAACGGAAACCGAGTTATCCTCATGAATTGTCACAACGATGTCTTTACAGTGACCTGCCAACGCTTCATCAATTGAGTTATCCACCACCTCGAAAACCATGTGGTGAAGGCCGGTGCCGTCGTCCGTATCGCCGATGTACATTCCTGGACGCTTACGTACCGCATCCAGACCCTTCAGTACCTTAATACTCGATGAATCGTAATTTTCAGACATGAGTTTCTCTCTTCTAGTTTGACTCTATCCTGCCATGTTCCACATGAAACAATTTACCGTTATCGTCCAACATATCGGCGATTTGGCTTTCAGTGATAGAGCTTACAAATACTTGTGCGCCCGTCTCTTTTAAGCAGTCAGCAAGACGCTTGCGACGTTGGCTATCTAATTCCGACGCGAAGTCATCAATTAGGTAAATGCATTGTTTACCGGCCATCTCTGTCAGGTGTTGCCCTTGCGCTACACGCAATGCACACACCATGAGTTTTAATTGACCGCGTGACAGAACATCTTCAACGGGCGTTCCGTTCACTTTAATGCGCAAATCAGCTTTGTTTGGGCCACTAAAGGTGTATCCCAATGCCTGATCACGCTCAAAATTCTTTTCTAGTATCTCGTGGTATGGAGTGTCTTTATCCCAGCCACGATAATACTTCAATTGGATCTCAAATTCTGGCAAAAATGTCTGACAGATAGTTTCTGCGACGGTTTTCATCTGCTCGATGTAACTTGCTCGCCATTGGCTGATGTTTTCAGCCAACCCTGCCATTTCCTGATCCCAATAACTGAGCTCACGATAACTATTGGCGGTTTTCAACAACGCGTTGCGCTGCTTGTTCAGGCGCTTGAACCTTCCCCATGCTTGATAAAAAGCGGGCTCGGTATGAAACACGCCCCAATCAATAAACGCACGACGATGTTTAGGGCCATCTGTCAGTAAATCAAACCCTTCTGGGTGTATCAACTGCAGAGGCAGAACTTGTGCCAACTGCGCTAATTTTTGTCCAGATTGACCGCCTATTTTAACCTCTGTTGAGCCATCACGCTGCTTATTAATGCCGATAGGTAGCTCAAATTGATCCGAGTTCAAAAAACGACCATGAACAAACAGTTCGTCACACTCATTTTGTATCACTCGTCCGGTGAGAGAGCTCTTGAATGAGCGGCCATGCCCGAGCAGATAAACCGCTTCTAAGACACTGGTTTTACCGCTGCCGTTCGGCCCGATAAGAAAGTTAAAGCCTGCTGATAACTCAATATCACAGGCTTTAATGTTTCGAAACTGCTGAATGATGAGACGAGAAAGAGGCATTCAGTTGGCTTATAGACGAATTGGCATCACCACGTACATGGCACTGTCATCGTCGGCATTTTCAATCAACGCGCTAGCGTTAGCATCCGACATCGACACACGTACATTTTCACAACGCAACGTGTTCAGAACATCAAGCACATAGCTTACGTTAAAGCCGATTTCGATGGCGTCACCTTCAAAGGTTACATCAAGCATCTCTTCCGCTTCTTCTTGTTCTGGGTTATTCGCGGTTATGCGCATTTCAGTATCAGCCAGATTCACTCGCACGCCACGGAATTTTTCGTTGGAAAGAATCGCAGCACGAGAGAAGGCTTGGCGCAACTCGTCACAACTTGCTATTAGTGTCTTATTGGTGCTCTGAGGCAATACACGGCGGTAGTCAGGGAAACGACCATCAACCAACTTAGAGGTAAAAGTAAAGTTATTCACCTCAGCACGAACATTGGAGCTACCGATCTGAAGTACTACGGGCTGCTCTGGCGCATCCATCAACTTTACTAATTCTTGCACACCTTTGCGTGGCACGATGATTTGCTTCTGCGCAAAGTCCGCATCTAGCTGAGTTTGCGATACCGCCATACGGTGGCCGTCCGTCGCCACGCTGCGTAGCGTGGTGCCGTCAATTTCAAACAACATGCCGTTGAGGTAGTAACGAACGTCTTGATTCGCCATCGAGAACTGAGTTTTGTCGATCAGCGTACGTAGATCGGCTTGGCTCAGTGATACTTCCACTTCGCTTTGCCAGTCTTCAATATTAGGGAAATCGTTCGCAGGAAGCGTTGCCAACGAGAAACGGCTGCGACCAGAGCGAACTTGTACGCGATCACCTTCTAATACAAATGTGATGATCGCATCGTCCGGTAAACCACGGCAGATATCGAGAAACTTACGCGAAGGAACGGTAATGCTGCCCGCTTCAAAATCACCTTCTAGCGTCACTTTGCTTACTAACTCTACTTCAAGATCGGTTGCCGTCATCGACAATACGTTCTCTTCTACTTTAAGAAGTAGGTTACCCAGGATTGGCAGAGTTGGTCGGCCACCTAAAGCGCCCGAAACCTGCTGTAGCGGTTTGATTAAATGACTACGTTCAATGGTAAATTTCATGCTTGGCTCTTTACGCTGTCAGCTCAATAAATGATTTGCTTAGAATACCGTTATTCTAACCGATTACGAAGACAGGGTGCGAATCAAGTTAGAGTAATCTTCTTTAATGTCGTGGCTCTCTTCACGCAGCTGCTCAATCTTGCGACAAGCATGAAGTACGGTCGTATGATCGCGGCCCCCAAACGCATCGCCAATTTCAGGCAAGCTATGGTTGGTTAGTTCTTTTGCTAACGCCATAGCCAGCTGACGAGGACGCGCTACAGAACGAGAACGACGCTTAGACAGCAAGTCCGCTACTTTAATCTTGTAGTATTCCGCCACGGTCTTTTGAATGTTATCGATCGTCACCAGCTTCTCTTGTAGAGCAAGCAGATCGCGCAGCGCTTCACGCACAAAATCAATCGTGATTGGACGACCAGTAAAGTTCGCGTTCGCGATAACACGGTTCAATGCACCTTCGAGCTCACGAACGTTCGAACGCAGACGCTTGGCAATAAAGAATGCCACTTCATCAGCAAGGTGGATTTGGTGATCTTCGGCTTTTTTCATCAAGATCGCCACACGCGTTTCAAGCTCAGGCGGCTCGATCGCAACAGTAAGACCCCAACCAAAGCGAGATTTAAGACGATCTTCAACGCCATTAATTTCTTTAGGATAACGGTCAGACGTTAGAATGATCTGCTGATTACCTTCCAATAGTGCGTTGAAGGTATGGAAGAATTCTTCTTGCGAACGTTCTTTATTAGCAAAGAATTGGATGTCATCGATAAGGAGTGCATCCACACTGCGGTAGTAGCGTTTGAATTCTTCAATCGCATTGTTTTGCAGCGCTTTCACCATGTCTTGCACAAAACGTTCTGAGTGCATGTAGACCACTTTTGCGTTCGGGTTGTTATCCACAATCGCGTTACCCACCGCATGCAATAAGTGGGTTTTACCCAAACCCGTGCCGCCGTATAGGAACAGCGGGTTGTATGCTGCACCAGGATTATCCGATACCTGACGCGCCGCAGCCAAACCCAGTTGGTTCGACTTACCTTCAACAAAGTTGTCGAACTTGTGTTTTGGGTTCATGTTTGAGCGGTGATTGATAGCCGCAATCGCTTGAGCGTCGTCATCCCAGGTTTTGTGTACTGGCTTACGCGCCTGTAATTGCGCAGGTGCAGATGACTCCGCAGCCACATCTGCAGGCGTACGTGTCGGCGCTGGTTTTGGTGCAGAGACAGGTCGGCTCCCCACTTCAAAACGTAAGTTAGGAATATCGCCACCGCAGTATTCCTGCAGTAAGCGAGTAATATTGTTCAGATACTTATCACGCACCCAGTCCAACACAAAGCGGTTTGGCGCGAATAGAGTGAGAGTATTGTCATTGAGCTCCGCTTGTAGCGGACGAACCCACATGCTGAATTCTGTAGCTGGTAGCTCTTCTTGAAGCTGCTGCAAACATTGCAGCCAAAGCGAAGATGACACGGTGCCCCCACTGAGTAATTGAATTATCGGAAAAGACTGGCAATTTTACCTGTTGATAACCAAGATCGCCAGCGATTGATCGACGATCCAGTGAATAAGATCCAAGTTATTCACAATTATTTCTGCAAACTTGATGAGATCAACACACCTTGCCCCAAATTTGCCCACACAACGATCCACAATTGGGCAAAATTCACAAGATCGAGCGATTGGTGATAAGTCTGTGTATTATTTTATTCCCAATGCTGATTTTGTCGATCATTTCGCTAGGTTCAGTTCGCATTTTCGTCACATTTAACATTCTTCTTCTATTATCTAATAACTCACAGGTCTAGGTTATTGCTCTTGGTTATTTATTTAATTGAGCTAACTAACAGTAGTATTTCCAACCATAAAATTATGGAGATGTATTATGAAAAACTGGATTAAGGTTGCCGTTGCAGCCATTGCACTGTCGGCAGCAACCGTACAAGCCGCTACTGAAGTCAAAGTTGGTATGTCAGGTCGCTACTTCCCGTTTACTTTTGTAAAGCAAGACAAGCTACAAGGCTTTGAAGTCGACATGTGGGATGAAATCGGTAAACGTAACGATTACAAAATCGAATACGTAACAGCCAACTTCTCTGGTTTATTTGGTCTTTTAGAAACTGGTCGTATCGATACGATCTCCAACCAAATCACCATGACTGATGAGCGTAAAGCTAAATACCTATTTGCTGACCCTTACGTTGTAGATGGCGCACAAATTACCGTGCGTAAAGGCAACGACAGCATCAAAGGTGTTGATGATCTTGCGGGCAAAACCGTTGCGGTGAACCTAGGCTCTAACTTTGAGCAACTGCTGCGTCAATACGACAAAGACGGCAAGATCAACATTAAAACGTACGACACAGGTATCGAACATGACGTGGCGCTCGGTCGAGCAGATGCATTTGTAATGGATCGTCTTTCTGCGTTAGAGCTGATTAAGAAAACTGGCCTTCCTCTGGAATTGGCAGGCGAACCGTTTGAGACCATTCAAAACGCATGGCCTTTCGTTGACAACGAGAAAGGTCGTAAACTGCAAGAAGAAGTAAACAAAGCACTGGCTGAGATGCGCGCAGATGGTACAGTAGAGAAAATTTCCGTGAAGTGGTTTGGCGCTGACATCACGAAATAAGAACTCTTTGTACTTTAGGCCGCAAAGTGGTATCACTCTCGGACTAAAATAAACTTACGTAAAGGTGGAACTTGTTTTCCACCTTTTCTTTTCTCTAGCCTTTAGGTAAGCCGTATGGGATTTGACTTTAATTACATGTTGGAACTGTTGCCGATATTGCTGAAATATCTTGGCACAACCATGGAAATGGCGACATGGGGATTGGTGTTTTCGCTGATTTTATCCGTCATTTTAGCCAATATTCGCGTATTTAAACTGCCAGTTCTGGATCAATTAAGCCAACTGTACATCAGCTTCTTCCGTGGCACCCCACTGTTGGTTCAGCTTTTCCTGCTTTACTACGGCTTACCGCAAATTTTTCCATTGATGGTCGGTATCGACGCCTTTTCAGCAGCGGTTATCGGTTTAACGCTGCACTTTGCCGCTTATATGGCGGAAAGTATTCGTGCCGCCATTATTGGTATTGATCGCAGCCAAATGGAAGCGAGCTTATCGGTCGGTATGACGACATCCCAAGCAATGCGCCGAGTGATTTTACCTCAAGCAACGCGTGTCGCACTGCCTTCATTGATGAACTATTTCATCGATATGATCAAGTCAACGTCTCTCGCCTTCACGCTTGGTGTGGCCGAAATCATGGCGAAAGCACAGATGGAAGCCTCATCAAGTTTCCGTTTCTTTGAAGCTTTCCTTGCGGTTGCTCTTATTTACTGGGGCGTGGTGGTGATTCTGACTCGCGTACAAATCTGGGCAGAAGCAAAACTGAATAAGGCGTACGTACGATGATTAAGTTAGAAAATATTCACAAACGTTTTGGTGAGACTGAAGTGCTGAAAGGCATCGACCTCGATATTAAGCAAGGTGAGATCATCGTGATTATCGGCTCAAGTGGTACGGGTAAATCAACCTTGCTGCGTACGGTGAACTTTCTAGAACAAGCAGATGAAGGTCGTATAACGATAGATGACATCTCCGTTGATACTCAAAAACACACTAAAGCCGAAGTATTAGCGCTGCGTCGTCGAACTGGCTTTGTGTTCCAAAACTATGCCCTGTTTGCCCATATGAATGCGCGCCAGAACATTGCCGAAGGTCTAGTGACCGTTCGAGGTTGGAAAAAAGCCGATGCTCTCAAACGAGCGCAACAAATTCTGGATGACATCGGCCTTGGGGATAAAGGCGATAGTTATCCAGCGGCATTATCTGGCGGCCAACAACAACGTGTGGGTATCGGCCGAGCGATGGCGCTGCAACCAGAACTGCTGTTGTTTGACGAACCAACTTCTGCGCTGGATCCTGAATGGGTCGGTGAAGTTCTCTCATTAATGAAGAAGTTAGCTAATCAGCATCAAACCATGCTGGTGGTGACGCACGAGATGCAATTCGCGAAAGAAGTAGCTGATAGAGTGATCTTCATGGCGGAAGGCAATATCGTTGAGCAAGGTTCTCCACAGGATATCTTCGATAATCCACAAGATCCTCGTTTGAAAAAATTCCTTAACCAAGTAGGAATAGAGTAACGATCAAGCATCAGGATCGATTGATCCTTGAGATTTTACTCACACTACGTATAATCGCCCGGCCGGAATTTCGTACTCATTGAGTCATTGACACATTATGTGAGTGTGATTACAATTCCGCCTCTTTGTTGAGAGGCGTCGGTTGTCCTTCTCTATATAAAGAGCTTCTTTATATAAGAAAGCAAATACCCACGCCGGGTTTAACAAGAACCTAAAACTACTGATCAGTAAAGGTAATTATCATGAAACGCACTTTTCAACCTACAGTTCTAAAGCGCAAGCGTACTCACGGCTTCCGTGCTCGCATGGCAACTAAGAACGGTCGTAAAGTTATCAACGCACGTCGTGCAAAAGGCCGTGCGCGCCTATCAAAATAATCGCTAGTTTATTTTGAACACGTACGCGTTTAATCGGGAGTTACGTTTGTTAACTCCCGAGCATTATCAAAACGTCTTCCAGCAAGCTCATCGAGCTGGCTCGCCTCATTTCACCATCATTGCTCGCAATAACAAACTTTCTCACCCACGATTAGGTTTAGCGGTTCCCAAAAAGCAAATCAAAACGGCTGTCGGTCGTAACCGATTTAAGCGTTTGGCTCGTGAAAGCTTTCGTAACAATCAACATCAGCTTCCAAACAAAGATTTTGTTGTGATTGCAAAGAAAAGCGCGCAAGATTTAAGCAATGAGGAAATTTTTAAGTTGTTTGATAAGCTATGGCAACGCCTGTCTCGCCCTTCACGTGGATAGCCATTGGGCTCGTTTATCTGTATCGCTGGTTTATCAGCCCTTTGATTGGTCCTCGTTGCCGGTTCACACCAACCTGTTCCACTTACGCGCTAGAAGCTTTGAGAGCTCACGGTTTTGTAAAAGGATGTTGGTTATCAGGCAAACGTCTATTAAAATGCCACCCTTTGAATGAAGGGGGGTATGACCCCGTTCCACCAGTCCAAAAACAAGACAGAGATAACTAACGATGGATTCTCAACGTAATATCCTGCTCATCGGTTTGGCCCTGGTTTCTTTTTTGCTGTTTCAACAATGGCAAGTTGCAAAGAATCCAGAACCTCAAGCAGTTGAACAGGCTCAATCAAGCAGCACTCTACCTGCACCATCTTTTGCTGATGAACTTGACCCAGTTCCTGGTCAACAGCAAGCTTCTGCAAAAACTATCACAGTAACGACTGATGTTTTAACTCTGTCGATCGACACCGTTGGTGGCGATGTGGTACATGCCAACCTTAACGAATACTCTGCTGAGTTAGATTCATCAGATTCCTTTGTTCTGCTTAAAGACGCTCAAGGTCACCAATTTATCGCTCAAAGCGGTCTAGTGGGTCCTCAAGGTATCGACTTGAGCAGCACAAATCGCCCTCACTACAACGTAAGTGCAGACAGCTTCACAATGGCTGACGGTCAAGATGAACTTCGCGTTCCGATGACATTCACTGCAAACGGCATCGAATACACCAAAACTTACGTCTTTAAACGCGGCAGCTACGCGCTTAATGTTGAATACGATGTAGTGAACAACTCAGGCAACAACGCAACATTTGGTATGTACGCTCACCTACGTCAAAACCTAATGGACGATGGTGGTAGCATCACAATGCCTACTTACCGTGGTGGCGCATACTCAACAGAAGATACGCGTTACAAGAAGTACAGCTTTGATGATATGCAGGATCGCAACCTGTCTCTTAACCTAGCCGATGGCCAAGGTTGGGCAGCAATGATTCAACACTACTTTGCCGCAGCTTGGATCCCACGTAACGAACCAGGTACTAACCTATACACTCGTGTAATTGGCAACCTAGGCGACATCGGCGTTCGTATGCCGAACAAAACTATCGCAACAGGCGATCAGGCTAAGTTTGAAGCAACACTTTGGGTTGGTCCAAAACTGCAAGATGAAATGGCAGAAGTGGCACCTAACCTAGACCTAGTAGTGGACTACGGCTGGTTATGGTTCATTGCGAAGCCTCTTCATATGTTGCTTTCATTCATCCAGAGCTTTGTTGGCAACTGGGGTGTGGCAATCATCTGTCTGACCTTCATCGTTCGTGGTGCAATGTACCCACTAACAAAAGCGCAATACACGTCTATGGCGAAAATGCGTATGCTTCAGCCTAAGCTGCAAGCAATGCGTGAGCGTATCGGTGATGACCGTCAGCGCATGAGCCAAGAAATGATGGAACTGTACAAGAAAGAGAAAGTGAACCCACTAGGTGGCTGTTTACCTCTTATCCTACAGATGCCTATTTTCATCGCACTATACTGGGCACTAATGGAATCGGTTGAGCTACGTCACTCTCCATTCTTCGGTTGGATTCATGACCTTTCAGCGCAGGACCCTTACTACATCCTGCCTCTACTGATGGGTGCGTCAATGTTCCTAATCCAGAAGATGAGCCCGACAACAGTAACGGATCCAATGCAGCAGAAGATCATGACCTTTATGCCGGTTATGTTTACCTTCTTCTTCTTGTTCTTCCCATCAGGTCTCGTTCTGTACTGGTTGGTGTCGAACATCGTAACGCTTATCCAGCAAACTCTGATCTACAAAGGATTAGAGAAAAAAGGCTTACACAGCAAGTAACCTTTTAGGAAATGATTGAGAAAGGCGGCCAAAAGGTCGCCTTTTTGTTTTTGGCTGATTACAATTCAGCTAATTAATTGTGATGGCTCCCTAGGTATCTTCCCTATAGCCCAGCTCAAAAGGCAAAATTATGACTACAGATACGATTGTCGCTCAAGCGACCGCGCCTGGTCGTGGCGGTGTCGGTATTATTCGAGTTTCTGGCCCTAAAGCCAACCAAGTGGCGTTAGAAGTCACTGGCAAAACACTAAAGCCCCGCTACGCAGAGTACCTGCCGTTTAAGTCAGAAGATGGCACTGTGCTTGATCAGGGCATCGCACTGTACTTCCCTAACCCACACTCATTTACAGGTGAAGACGTACTTGAGCTGCAAGGCCATGGCGGCCCTGTCGTGATGGATATGCTGATAAAACGCATTCTAGGTATAGATGGTATTCGAGCTGCTCGCCCTGGTGAGTTCTCTGAACGCGCATTTCTGAACGATAAGCTCGACCTAGCTCAAGCCGAAGCGATTGCAGACCTCATTGATGCCAGTTCTGAAGAAGCAGCAAAATCGGCGCTGCAATCCTTACAGGGCGCATTTTCAGGCCGTATTAATACCTTAGTTGAGTCGCTGATTCATTTGCGTATCTATGTTGAAGCAGCCATCGACTTCCCTGAAGAAGAGATCGACTTTTTGGCCGACGGTAAAGTGGCTGGTGACCTACAAGCCATCATCGACAACCTAGATGCGGTGCGCAAAGAAGCTAACCAAGGCGCTATTATGCGTGAAGGGATGAAAGTCGTGATTGCGGGTCGCCCAAATGCGGGCAAATCAAGCCTACTGAACGCGCTATCGGGTAAAGAATCTGCAATCGTAACCGACATCGCAGGAACCACGCGTGATGTACTGCGTGAGCATATCCATATTGATGGCATGCCACTACACATCATTGATACAGCAGGTTTGCGTGATGCTTCCGATGAAGTAGAGAAAATCGGTATCGAACGTGCGTGGGATGAAATAGCCCAAGCAGACCGCGTGTTGTTCATGGTGGATGGCACGACAACCGATGCCACCGATCCGAAAGATATCTGGCCAGATTTTGTGGATCGCCTACCAGACAACATTGGCATAACTGTGATCCGTAATAAAGCGGATCAAACGGGTGAAGATATGGGGATCTGCCACGTCAATAACCCTACTCTTATCCGTTTGTCAGCGAAGACTGGTGCAGGGGTTGAAGCTCTGCGCGATCATCTCAAGGAGTGTATGGGCTTCTCTGGCAACAGTGAAGGTGGGTTTATGGCTCGTCGTCGTCATCTCGATGCATTAGAACGTGCCGCACAGCACCTTCAAATAGGCCAGGAGCAGCTTGAAGGCTATATGGCAGGTGAAATATTGGCTGAAGAGCTACGCATCACCCAACAACATCTCAATGAGATTACCGGTGAGTTCAGTTCTGACGACTTACTGGGACGAATCTTCTCTTCATTCTGTATCGGGAAGTAAATAATCGAACGCGCGGTGCTGAGCTTAACTCACACCGCGTTTCTTTTTGTACGGCAAGCCATCCATGAGCTTTAGCCGTCGCATTCAATAAGGAAGAAGTATGATCCACATTATTACAGGCAGCACGTTAGGTGGCGCAGAATACGTAGGGGATCACCTGAGTGATCTACTCAACGAGAATGGATTTGAAACAACGATCCACAACCAGCCTTCCCTCAGTGATATCGAAAATCAAGGTACGTGGTTGGTGATCACCTCTACACATGGAGCTGGTGAGTATCCTGATAATATCCAACCTTTTATCGCAGCATTACAAAATACACCGCCAAAAATGACTGATGTAAAATTTGCGGTGATTGCGATTGGTGACTCTAGCTACGATACGTTCTGTGCCGCTGGTCAACACGCTTATGATTTATTAGAGGATATTGGTGCAACCCCTCTCGCAGATTGCTTTAAAATCGATGTACTGAGCCATGATGTGCCAGAAGACGCCGCAGAAATGTGGTTAAAAGAGAATATCGAACGTTTTTAAACTCACGACTTTCCCTTCAACAGAGTCGAAATTCGGCTCTGTTTTCTCCCATGTGAATAACTCTCCCACCAAATTATTTTGTTTAACCGCTCAAAAACCAACCAAACAGACTGTGGATAACTACAATAAGATCCAGTGATTTTCCTTTAGTTATCCCAATAACAACTTTGATCAATTTCACCCCCTGTGTATAACCACCACTTTTGATCCCAGCTAATCCTCGATCTGATCCAATCATGATCACAAGATATGATCCAAAGAAGATCCATGATCTTGTTGATCATTTTTAGGTTATCCACAGAAACGGTCGATCCTAATAGTAGATCTAATAAAAGATCATATATATAGATCTTATATATATTTATCTTGAAGCTTAAAACGGATAAAACGAGAAAACGTTTTTCTCTCTGGCATAAAGCAGGTAAAATACGGCTCCTTTATCTGTCCATTAAATCCCTTTGAATACCTGAGGTCAGTTCATGCTTTATCACGAAAACTTTGACGTCATTGTTGTCGGTGGCGGACACGCAGGAACGGAAGCCGCGCTCGCATCTGCACGCACAGGACAAAAAACGCTTCTCCTTACCCATAACATCGATACATTAGGCCAGATGTCTTGTAATCCGGCGATCGGTGGTATTGGTAAAGGTCACTTAGTAAAAGAAGTAGATGCTATGGGCGGTTTGATGGCTGAAGCCATCGACCATGCAGGTATTCAGTTTCGTACACTAAATGCCTCCAAAGGTCCTGCAGTACGAGCAACTCGAGCTCAAGCCGATCGCGCTCTGTACAAAGCGTACGTTCGTAATGCATTAGAAAATGCGCCTAACTTAACGTTGTTCCAGCAATCAGTTGATGATCTGATTGTTGAACAAGATCGCGCAGTTGGTGTGGTAACTCAAATGGGACTTCGCTTCCATGCGAAAGCCGTTGTGCTAACCGTAGGTACCTTCCTTGGTGGTAAGATCCACATAGGTATGGAAAGCTCGGCTGGTGGTCGTGCCGGGGATCCACCATCGATCGCATTAGCGGATCGACTGCGTGAACTGCCGTTCCGTGTGGATCGTTTAAAAACAGGTACTCCACCGCGCATTGATGCTCGTACTGTTGATTTTTCAGTGCTAGAAGCTCAGCATGGTGATAACCCAACGCCTGTATTCTCGTTCATGGGCAAACGTGAACAGCATCCGCGTCAGATTCCATGTTTCATCACCCACACCAATGAACAAACTCACGATGTGATCCGTAGTAACTTGGATCGCAGTCCAATGTACGCTGGTGTGATTGAAGGTATTGGTCCTCGTTACTGTCCGTCTATTGAAGACAAAGTGATGCGTTTCGCTGACAAAAACAGCCACCAAATCTTCATTGAGCCAGAAGGCCTAACCACGCACGAGTTATACCCTAATGGTATCTCGACCAGCTTGCCATTTGATGTGCAAGTACAAATCGTGCGCTCAATGAAAGGGTTTGAAAATGCACACATCGTTCGCCCAGGTTATGCGATTGAATACGATTTCTTCGATCCACGTGATTTGAAGCAAACGTACGAGACGAAGTTCATTCATGGTTTGTTCTTTGCTGGCCAGATTAATGGTACGACTGGCTACGAAGAAGCCGCAGCGCAAGGCTTGATGGCCGGTCTAAACGCAAGCTTGTTTAGCCAAGACAAAGAAGGCTGGAGCCCACGTCGTGACCAAGCTTACATGGGCGTGTTGATTGATGACTTATCGACCATGGGTACCAAAGAGCCGTACCGAATGTTCACTTCTCGTGCGGAATACCGCCTGCTACTTCGTGAAGATAACGCCGATTTACGTTTAACGGAAAAAGCGCGCGAGCTAGGCTTGATTGATGATGTTCGTTGGGCTCGCTTTAACGAGAAAATCAACAATATGGAAACGGAGCGTCAGCGTTTGAAAGCAACGTGGATGAATCCGAAGTCAGAGGGTGTTGATGAGCTGAACAAGCTGCTGAAAACCCCAATGGCCCGTGAAGCGAGTGGTGAGGATCTTCTGCGTCGTCCTGAGATCACTTATTCGCAACTGACGCAACTTGAAGCGTTTGCTCCTGCGCTTGAAGATCAGCAAGCGGCTGAGCAAGTTGAAATTCAAGTGAAATATGATGGTTACATCAAGCGTCAGCAGGAAGAGATCGAAAAATCACTGCGTCACGAAAATACCAAGTTACCTGCTGATTTGGATTACCGCGATGTAAAAGGTTTATCAAACGAAGTCGTTGCTAAACTGAGCGAGGCCAAACCAGAGAGCATCGGTATTGCATCACGCATTTCTGGTATTACGCCTGCTGCAATTTCTATTCTACTTGTTCACTTGAAAAAGCATGGTTTGCTGAAGAAAGGTGAGGAAGAATAATGAGCGCATTGCGAACAAAGCTGGATTCACTGATCGCGAAAACCGATTTGGAAGTGTCAGAACAGCAACGAGAGCGGTTAGTTGGCTATGTCGAACTGCTCGACAAATGGAACAAAGCGTACAATTTAACATCGGTACGTGATCCGCTTGATATGTTAGTGAAACATATTCTTGATAGTATCGTTGTAAGCGCACACCTGCCCGGTGAGCGCTTCATTGATGTTGGTACTGGTCCGGGGTTACCGGGCATCCCTTTGGCAATCATGAACCCTGAGAAAACCTTCTTTTTGCTCGACAGTCTTGGCAAACGCATCCGTTTTATCAAGCAAGTCGTGCACACATTAGGGCTGAAAAACGTGACACCAATTCAAAGTCGCGTCGAAGAATTCCAGCCTGAAGAAAAATTTGATGGCGTTTTGAGTCGAGCTTTTGCTTCAATGACAGACATGGTGGAATGGTGCCACCATTTGCCGAAACAAGAGCACGGGGTGTTTCTAGCGCTGAAAGGACAGCACCCTAAAGATGAAATGGATCAGCTTCCTGAATGGTGCAGTGTGACAGAGATCATATCTTTGGCTGTTCCTGAGTTGGAAGGTGATCGTCATCTAGTAATCTTATCGCGCAAGGAAAATTAGCGAGGTAATCGTGGGTAAAATTGTAGCAATCGCCAACCAGAAAGGTGGGGTCGGCAAAACAACAACGTGCATTAACTTAGCGGCTTCGATGGCGGCAACAAAGCGCAAGGTTTTGGTGATCGATCTCGACCCGCAAGGTAATGCTACGATGGCCAGTGGCGTGGATAAGTATATGGTCGACGCCACCGCATACGATCTTTTGGTCGAAGATACACCGTTCGATCAAGTCGTTTGTACCCAAACAACAGGGAAGTATGATTTGATCGCGGCGAACGGAGACGTAACCGCGGCAGAAATCAAATTGATGGAAGTTTTCGCTCGTGAAGTGCGTCTAAAAAATGCATTGTCGTCAGTTCGCGATAACTATGATTTCATCTTTATTGATTGTCCTCCTTCTCTAAACCTTCTTACAATCAATGCGATGGCGGCAGCTGACTCAGTGCTGGTGCCGATGCAATGTGAATACTTTGCGTTAGAAGGTTTAACTGCTCTTATGGATACAATCAGCAAGTTAGCGGCTGTTGTGAATGAAAACCTCAAAATCGAAGGTTTATTGCGTACCATGTACGACCCACGCAACCGCTTATCGAATGAAGTATCCGATCAACTTAAAAAACACTTTGGGAATAAAGTTTACCGTACTGTCATTCCGCGTAATGTTCGTTTGGCTGAAGCACCAAGTCACGGTAAGCCTGCAATGTACTACGATAAGTACTCCGCAGGTGCCAAAGCGTATCTTGCTCTAGCGGGCGAAATGCTCCGCCGCGAAGAAATCCCAGTTTAACTCTAACCTAAGGAATTCAATCCCATGTCTAAGCGTGGTCTCGGAAAAGGACTGGATGCGTTATTGTCGACCAGTTCGTTTGCTCGTGAAAAACAGCATATTGCATCGCATAGCCAAGAATTATCGGCAGACGGTGAGTTAACCGATTTAGCGATTGGTCAATTGCAGCCGGGCGTATACCAACCGCGTAAAGATATGGCGCCTGAAGCGCTAGAAGAACTAGCGGCTTCGATTCAATCACAAGGCATTATTCAACCAATCGTGGTTCGCCAGGTCGAAAATGGTCAGTTTGAGATCATCGCAGGTGAGCGCCGCTGGCGTGCTGCAAGGCAGGCGGGTTTAAAACGCGTGCCGTGTTTGGTGAAAAAAGTTGAAGATCGTGCCGCCATCGCCATGGCGTTGATTGAAAACATTCAACGTGAAGACTTGAATGTGATTGAGGAAGCCCAAGCGCTTGAGCGTCTACAAGATGAATTCACGCTGACACATCAGCAAGTGGCCGATGTGATTGGTAAATCAAGAACGACGGTGAGTAACCTATTACGTCTGAATCAGTTGGAAGTTGATGTAAAAGGTCTGGTTGCAGATAAAAAATTGGAAATGGGTCATGCTCGAGCTCTGTTAGCGTTAGAAGGCGAACAGCAAGTCGAAGTAGCTCAACAAGTGGCTAAGAAGCAAATGACTGTTCGCCAAACCGAACAGTTAGTAAAAAAGTGCTTAGCCCCACAAAATGAGCAAAAAGGGCAACAAGAGGATACCGAAGCCGAGCAAATGTCGCATAAATTGAGTCAGCTGCTTGATGCAAAAGTTTCTCTTACCCGTTCTGCAAACGGAAAAGCGAAATTGACGATAAGTCTTGATGAGCCTCACAAATTGGACCAACTAATTGCCAAGCTTGAGGCCTAGATGAGATAATTGATTTAGGTCAATTAATCTAATTAATCGAATTTTGTGCGAAAGTTGTCGTTTTGTAAACAAAACTGTAAGTTTTTGATGCAATCGAATTGCTTTACGTTGAACTGAACGTATAATTTTCGCCAATTTCCCAGCACAGAGAGTTAAGTGCGAAGTGGATATTACTAGAGGTACGAATACATGGTAGCTGCGTTAGCTAGACCAGGACGAGAGCTCGCAAGGCAATTGTTAATGATCCAGTCTGGCGCGGTTATTTTTGTGGCAGCAGGAATGGCGGTAGCCATAAATCCTGACTGGGGATTTTCAGCGCTGATTGGCGGAGGCATTTTTGTTGTTGCCAATGCAGTATTCGCGCTGTGTGCTTTCATGTTTAGTGGAGCTCGCGCTGCCAAGCGCATCGCTGCTTCCTTCTATACGGGTGAAGTACTGAAAATTCTCATCACGGTTGCTCTGTTCTATGTTGCCTACATGTATATGCAGGTGGAACTTGTTCCCCTCAAACTAACCTATTTGCTGGTACTAGGTATTAATATCTGTGCACCAGTGCTATTCATTAACAACAAAAAATAGGATGAGTTATGGCTGCGCCAGGTGAAGCGCTAACATCGTCCGGTTACATTGCCCACCACCTTTCTAACCTATCGCTATACAAGTTGGGTTTAGTAGGGTCGGAGACAAGTTTCTGGAACGTACATATCGATAGCCTGTTTTTTTCTTGGTTTACTGGTTTAATTTTCCTCGGAATTTTTTACAAAGTAGCAAAGAGAACAACAGCGGGTGTACCGGGTAAGCTTCAGTGTGCTGTAGAAATGATCGTTGAATTTGTCGCCGATAACGTCAAAGACACGTTCCATGGACGCAACCCACTGATCGCGCCTTTAGCACTGACTATCTTTTGTTGGGTATTTTTGATGAACGTGATGGACTTAGTTCCTATCGACTTCTTACCATACCCAGCAGAGCATTGGCTAGGTATTCCTTACCTTAAGGTTGTACCGTCTGCTGATGTGAATATCACCATGGCTATGGCTCTAGGCGTTTTTGCATTGATGATTTACTACAGCATCAAAGTAAAAGGTCTAGGTGGATTCGCAAAAGAACTTGCACTACATCCATTCAATCACCCACTGATGATTCCGTTTAACCTACTAATTGAAGTGGTATCGCTATTAGCGAAACCTCTATCACTTGGTATGCGTCTATTCGGTAACATGTTCGCGGGTGAGGTTGTATTCATTCTTTGTGCGGCAATGCTACCATGGTACTTACAATGGATGGGTTCACTACCGTGGGCAATCTTCCATATCTTGGTTATTACGATTCAAGCCTTCGTATTCATGATGTTGACAATTGTTTACCTGTCAATGGCACACGAAGATCCTGATCATTAATTTTTTTAAAGCTTTTTATTTGGGCACTAAGCCAACAACTATAAATTGGAGATAGTAATGGAAACTTTACTGAGCTTTTCTGCAATCGCCGTAGGTATTATCGTCGGTCTTGCTTCTCTTGGTACAGCGATTGGTTTCGCACTGCTAGGTGGTAAATTCCTAGAAGGTGCTGCACGTCAACCAGAAATGGCTCCTATGCTACAAGTTAAGATGTTCATCATCGCGGGTCTACTTGATGCGGTTCCAATGATCGGTATCGTAATCGCGCTACTATTCACTTTCGCAAACCCATTCGTTGGTCAACTAGGTTAATCACCTTTAACTCGGGACGGGCGATTATCGCTTGTCACTGATTAACACTAAGTCCAAATAGAGGGGTAGCTGTTGTGAACATAAACGCAACTCTGCTAGGTCAAGCAATCTCGTTCGCACTATTTGTGTGGTTCTGCATGAAGTATGTATGGCCACCATTGATGCAAGCGATCGAAGAGCGTCAGAAGAAAATTGCTGATGGTCTTCAAGCAGCAGAACGTGCTGCGAAAGACTTGGATCTAGCACAAGCCAACGCTTCTGATCAATTGAAAGAAGCGAAGCGCACAGCAACTGAGATCATCGAACAAGCGAACAAACGTAAGTCTCAAATTCTTGATGAAGCTCGCGAGGAAGCTCAGGCAGAACGCCAGAAAATCCTAGCGCAAGCAGAAGCAGAACTTGAAGCTGAACGCAATCGTGCACGCGATGAGCTGCGCAAACAAGTTGCTACTCTGGCTGTAGCTGGTGCTGAGAAAATCCTTGAGCGTTCTATCGATAAAGATGCGCAAAAAGATATTCTCGACAACATTACTGCAAAACTTTAAGTCTGGGGGCGCATATGTCTGATTTGACTACTATCGCACGCCCCTATGCTAAAGCAGCCTTCGACTTTGCTTTAGAGAAAGACCAGTTGGACCAATGGGGCCAAATGTTATCTTTTGCTGCTGAAGTGGCCAAAAACGAACAAATGAACGAACTACTAACGGGTTCGGTTTCTGCTGACAAAATGGCAGAAATTTTTGTTGCAGTTTGCGGCGAACAAGTTGATGCGCACGGTCAAAACCTTTTGAAGGTAATGGCTGAGAATGGTCGTTTAGCGGCCCTTCCTGATGTTTGCACGGAGTTTTTTACTCTGAAAAAAGAACATGAGAAAGAAATTGATGTTGAAGTAATTTCAGCAACAGAGCTTTCTGATGAACAACTTGCAAACATTGGCAGCAAACTTGAAAAGCGTCTTGAACGCAAAGTGAAGCTGAATTGCAGTGTAGATGAGACCCTACTTGGTGGGGTTATTATTCGAGCCGGAGACCTAGTCATCGATGACTCAGCGCGTGGTCGTTTGAACCGCCTGAGCGATGCATTGCAGTCTTAATGGGGATTGGAGCATGCAACTTAATTCCACGGAAATTAGCGATCTGATCAAACAACGTATCGAATCTTTCGAAGTTGTTAGTGAAGCTCGCAACGAGGGTACTATCGTATCGGTAAGCGATGGTATCATCCGCATCCACGGCCTAGCGGACGTGATGCAAGGTGAAATGATTGAATTACCGGGTGGCCGTTATGCACTGGCACTTAACCTTGAGCGTGACTCGGTTGGTGCGGTTGTAATGGGCCCATATGCTGACCTTAAGGAAGGCATGAAAGTTACAGGTACTGGCCGCATTCTTGAAGTGCCAGTTGGTCCAGAACTACTAGGCCGCGTAGTAAATACGCTGGGTGAGCCTATCGATGGTAAAGGTCCAATCGAAGCGAAAATGACTTCGCCTGTAGAAGTGATCGCACCAGGTGTAATCGACCGTAAATCGGTAGACCAACCTGTGCAAACTGGTTATAAGTCAGTTGACTCAATGATCCCAATCGGTCGTGGTCAGCGTGAGCTTATCATCGGTGACCGTCAGATTGGTAAAACAGCACTGGCGATCGACGCGATCATCAACCAGAAAGACTCTGGTATTTTCTCTATCTACGTAGCAATCGGTCAGAAAGCATCGACTATCGCTAACGTTGTTCGCAAACTAGAAGAGCACGGCGCACTACAAAATACTATCGTTGTAGTTGCATCAGCTTCTGAATCTGCAGCGCTTCAATACCTAGCGCCTTACGCAGGTTGTGCGATGGGTGAATACTTCCGCGATCGCGGTGAAGACGCACTGATTGTTTACGATGATCTATCTAAGCAAGCGGTAGCTTACCGTCAGATCTCTCTACTACTTAAACGTCCACCAGGCCGTGAGGCATTCCCAGGTGACGTATTCTACTTACACTCGCGTCTACTAGAGCGTGCAGCTCGTGTAAACGAAGAGTACGTAGAGCGTTTCACTAACGGTGAAGTGAAAGGTAAGACTGGTTCTTTGACTGCTCTTCCTATCATCGAAACTCAAGCAGGTGACGTTTCAGCATTCGTACCGACTAACGTAATCTCGATTACCGATGGTCAGATCTTCCTACAAACTGAGCTATTCAACGCTGGTGTTCGTCCTGCTGTTGACCCTGGTATCTCAGTATCTCGTGTAGGTGGTTCAGCTCAGACGAAAATCATCAAGAAACTATCAGGTGGTATCCGTACAGCACTAGCTGCATACCGTGAACTAGCGGCATTTGCTCAGTTCTCTTCTGACCTTGATGACGCAACGAAGAAACAGCTAGACCATGGTCAAAAAGTTACAGAACTAATGAAGCAGAAGCAGTACGCTCCAATGTCTGTATTTGACCAAGCTCTAACTATCTTCGCGGCAGAGCGCGGTTACCTTGATGATGTAGAACTTAACAAAGTTCTAGATTTCGAGGCGGCTCTACTATCGTACGCTCGCGGTCAATACGCTGAACTAGCAGCTGAGATCGACAAGTCTGGCGCTTACAACGATGAAATCGAAGCTCAGTTGAAGAAACTGACTGACGACTTCAAAGCAACCCAAACTTGGTAATTAGGTCGGTGGCAGTTTCTGCCACCAACTAACGGAGAGTAACGATGGCCGGCGCAAAAGAGATACGTAATAAAATCGGTAGTGTTAAAAGCACTCAGAAAATTACGAAAGCGATGGAAATGGTAGCAGCTTCAAAAATGCGTCGTTCTCAAGATGCAATGGAAGCTTCTCGTCCATACGCTGAAACAATGCGTAAAGTGATCGGTCATGTGGCTAACGCAAACCTAGAGTACCGTCATCCGTACCTAGAAGAGCGTGAAGCTAAACGTGTTGGTTACATCATCGTTTCGACAGACCGTGGTCTGTGTGGTGGTTTGAACATTAACGTGTTCAAAAAAGCCGTTACAGACATGCAAGCATGGAGAGAGAAAGGTGCTGAGATTGAGCTAGCCGTTGTTGGCTCAAAAGCAACAGCTTTCTTTAAACATGGTGGCGCAAAAGTTGCGGCACAGGTTTCTGGTCTTGGAGATAATCCAAGCCTACAAGACCTAATCGGCTCTGTTGGCGTAATGCTGAAGAAATACGATGAAGGTGAACTGGACCGTCTATATGTAGTATTCAACAAGTTTGTTAATACTATGGTTCAGCAACCAACGATCGATCAATTGCTACCTTTGCCTAAATCGGACAGCGAAGAGATGCAGCGTGAGCATTCATGGGACTACATCTATGAGCCTGAACCAAAACCTCTACTGGATACGCTATTAGTGCGTTACGTAGAGTCTCAGGTATACCAAGGTGTGGTTGAGAACCTTGCTTGTGAGCAAGCGGCTCGAATGATTGCGATGAAGGCTGCAACGGATAACGCAACCAGTTTGATTGACGATTTGGAACTTGTGTACAACAAAGCCCGTCAGGCTGCGATTACACAAGAACTATCAGAAATCGTTGGTGGTGCAGCTGCGGTTTAAGCTTAGGTAAAACGAAATAGTTTAGAGGATTAACGATGGCTACAGGTAAGATCGTACAGATCATCGGTGCGGTAGTCGACGTAGAGTTCCCACAGAGCAATGTACCTAGTGTATATGACGCTCTAAACGTAACGGACTCAAAAGAGCGTCTAGTTCTTGAAGTTCAACAACAGCTAGGCGGTGGCGTAGTTCGTTGTATCGTAATGGGTAGCTCTGATGGTTTACGTCGTGGAGTAGAAGTGGTTAACACTGGCGCTCCAATTTCAGTACCAGTAGGTACTAAAACTCTAGGTCGTATCATGAACGTCCTAGGTGACGCGATTGACGAGCGTGGTGAAGTGGGTGCGGAAGAGGTTTACTCTATCCACCGTAGTGCACCAAGCTACGAAGAGCAATCAAACGAAATTGCACTTCTAGAAACGGGCGTTAAAGTAATCGACCTAATTTGTCCATTCGCTAAGGGTGGTAAAATCGGTCTATTCGGTGGTGCAGGTGTAGGTAAGACCGTTAACATGATGGAACTTATCAACAACATCGCACTACAGCACTCAGGTCTATCAGTATTTGCTGGTGTTGGTGAGCGTACTCGTGAAGGTAACGATTTCTACTACGAGATGCAGGAAGCGGGCGTTGTAAACGTTGAGAAGCCTGAAGAATCAAAAGTAGCGATGGTTTACGGTCAGATGAACGAGCCACCAGGTAACCGTCTACGTGTTGCACTGACTGGTCTAACAATGGCAGAGCGTTTCCGTGACGAAGGTCGTGACGTACTACTGTTCATTGATAACATCTACCGTTACACACTTGCAGGTACAGAGGTATCAGCACTACTAGGTCGTATGCCTTCTGCGGTAGGTTACCAGCCAACTCTTGCAGAAGAGATGGGTGTACTTCAGGAGCGTATCACGTCAACGAAATCAGGTTCTATCACGTCTGTACAGGCGGTATACGTACCAGCGGATGACTTGACTGACCCGTCTCCAGCAACAACGTTCGCGCACTTGGATGCAACGGTTGTACTTAACCGTAACATCGCTGCAATGGGTCTATACCCTGCGATCGACCCGCTAGATTCAACATCTCGTATGCTTGATCCACTAGTCGTTGGTCAAGATCACTACGAAGTTGCTCGTGGTGTTCAGCAGACTCTTCAGCGCTACAAAGAGCTGAAAGATATCATTGCTATCCTAGGTATGGACGAGCTATCTGAAGAAGATAAGCAAGTTGTATCTCGTGCACGTAAGATTGAGCGTTTCCTAACTCAGCCTTACCACGTAGCAGAAGTATTTACAGGTGACCCTGGTATTTACGTACCTCTAAAAGAGACTCTACGTGGCTTTAAAGGTCTACTAGCTGGTGAATACGACGACATTCCTGAGCAGGCATTTATGTACTGCGGTAGCATCGACGATGCTATTGAGAATGCGAAGAAGCTATAAGGCTAACTAGGAGGCGATATGGCAGCAATAACCTTTCACCTAGACGTAGTAAGCGCTGAGAAGAAAATCTTCTCTGGTCGTGTTGAAACGTTTCAGGTGACCGGTAGCGAAGGTGAACTTGGTATTTTCCATGGTCACACACCGCTGCTGACCGCTATCAAGCCTGGTATGGTGCGTATTGTGAAACAGCACGGCCACGAAGAAATTATTTATGTTTCTGGTGGTATGGTAGAGATTCAGCCTGGTACAGCGACTGTACTAGCTGATACAGCTATCCGTGGTGAAGAGCTAGACGCAGCGAAGGCAGAAGAAGCCAAACGCCGCGCTGAGGAGCAAATCCAGAATCAGCATGGTGACATGGACTTCGCACAAGCGGCCAGTGAACTGGCTAAAGCCATTGCTCAGCTACGAGTTATCGAGCTGACAAAAAAGCGTCGCTAAGCTCAATTAGCAACGTTGCATGAAAAAAGGCGGCCAATTGGTCGCCTTTTTGATTAATTTTAGTTGGAAATTTACCTTACTCCATTAACTATTTTAAAAGAGCTGTTTAAAATAACGGCCAATTAACATAAAACGTCAATAGGTTATCAATGAAATTCAGTGCTGTGATTCTTGCAGCGGGTAAAGGTACCCGTATGCATTCGAACATGCCTAAAGTGCTACACACTTTGGCAGGCAAGCCAATGGCAAAACATGTTATCGATACATGTACAGGTCTTGGCGCACAAAACATCCACTTGGTCTTTGGTCACGGTGGTGATCAAATGCAAACCACTCTTGCAGAAGAGCCTGTAAATTGGGTGCTTCAAGCGGAGCAGTTAGGGACAGGTCATGCGGTTGATCAAGCGTCTCCGAAGTTTGAAGACGATGAAAAAGTACTGGTGCTTTATGGTGATGTTCCACTGATTTCAGCTGAAACGATTGAAAACCTATTAGATGCACAGCCAACTGGCGGTATTGCACTACTAACAGTGATTCTAGATAACCCGACAGGCTATGGTCGTATTATCCGTAAGAATGGTCCTGTTGTGGCGATCGTTGAGCAAAAAGATGCAACAGAAGAACAAAAACAAATTAAAGAGATCAACACTGGCGTGATGGTTGCGACTGGTGGGGATCTTAAGCGTTGGTTGTCTGGCTTAAACAACAACAACGCACAAGGCGAATACTACCTAACTGACGTTATTGCAGCTGCACACGATGAAGGTCGTGCCGTTGAGGCAGTACACCCAGTCAATGCCATTGAGGTGGAAGGGGTCAACGACCGCGCACAGCTTGCTCGTCTAGAGCGTGCTTTCCAGTCAATGCAAGCTCAGAAGCTACTAGAGCAAGGTGTCATGCTACGCGATCCAGCACGCTTTGATTTGCGTGGTGAGTTACAGTGCGGTATGGACTGTGAAATCGACGTGAATGTTATCGTCGAAGGTAAAGTTTCACTGGGTGATAACGTGGTTATCGGTGCGGGTTGTGTACTGAAAGATTGTGAAATCGACGACAACACCATCGTTCGCCCTTACAGTGTGATTGAAGGTGCAACGGTTGGTGAAGAATGTACGGTTGGTCCATTTACTCGCCTTCGTCCTGGTGCTGAAATGCGTAACGATTCCCATGTGGGTAACTTCGTTGAAGTGAAAAATGCGCGCATCGGAGAAGGTTCAAAAGCGAACCACCTAACTTACTTAGGTGATGCAGAGATCGGTCAACGTACTAACATCGGTGCAGGTACTATCACTTGTAACTACGATGGTGCGAACAAGTTTAAAACCATCATCGGTAATGATGTTTTTGTTGGTTCTGATAGCCAGCTGGTGGCGCCTGTCACTATCGCTGATGGCGCAACCATCGGTGCAGGCACGACACTAACAAAAGATGTTGAAGAAGGTGAGTTAGTAATTACTCGCGTCAAAGAGCGCAAAATTACTGGCTGGCAGCGTCCTGTAAAACAGAAATAAGCATTACCTACACTCTGTCTCTATATTGTCAAAGCCGCTCAACAAGAGCGGCTTTGTTGTTTCTAGCTAAGGCTTCATCGCTAGTAGCTAGGAATGGCAATACGTTTTTCGAGCCAACGAACGGCTTGAGATACAAATAGGATGAGTAACAAGTACTCCAAAACGAGGAAGGTATAAATCTCTAAGGGTAAGTACTCATTCACCACCATCTCATTAGCACGGCGAGTGAGATCGCTTAAACCAATCACGCTGACTAAAGAACTCATCTTGAGAATGTAGACAAATTGATTGCCCAGTGGAGGGAGGATTTGTCGAAATGCTTGGGGAAGAATTACCAGGCGCATCTTTTGCCAATAGCTTAAGCCCAAAGATTCAGCCGCTTCATGTTGGCCACGGCTGATAGCTTGTATCCCACCGCGAAACACTTCCGCCATAAACGCACTCTCAGCGATAGTCAGTGCAATAACACCCGCCCAAAAGTGATTGAGTGAGACATCCAATAGTGTAGGCATGCCGTAATACACCCAAAGTAGTAAGACTAAAACTGGCACTGAACGGATCACCTCGACATAAATACGGTTTATCCACTTCAGAGAGGCTGAGTCCGACAGAGCGGGTAACGCAACGATTAGGCCCAAGCTCATCGCAAATAACATACTAAGGAGTGATACTTGGATGGTGTCGTTAAACCCAGCGATTAAAAACTTTAGATTGGTGAGCCCTTGATCCGTCGAAGGGTCAAGTACATACCAGCCCCATTGATAATCTGAACAACCAGTGAGTAATAGTAGTGAAAATAACCATAGAGTTCGAAACGTCACATTTACTCCCTGAATTAACTAAAAAACTTCCTTTGTTGCTGCTATGTTATCAGTAGAGCTCTAATAAAGGTTAATTATTAAACCGTATAAGGTCATTATTTTTAAGGGAATAAAAATGAGAAAGATTTTACTAGTGCTAGGAATGTGTTTGCTTGCTGCGACTCAAGTCGCTCACGCTGAAAGCCGTCTTCAATCCATTTTAGACAATGGCGTACTCCGAGTTGGAACGACGGGAGATTGGAATCCGATGACGATGAAAGACCCCGCGACAAACAGTTATCGTGGCTTCGATATCGATGTAACAACAGAACTTGCTAAAGATCTCGGTGTAAAAGTGGAGTATGTGCCCACGGATTGGAAGACGCTAGTTAATGGCATTACCGCCAACGAATACGATATTACTGGCAGCGCATCTCTGAACATGTCTCGCGCGAAAGTAGCTGGATATAGCCAGCCATATTTCTACCTTTCCTTTGTACCTGTGGTGCAAAAGAAAGATCTCGCCAAATTCTCTGATTGGGCGGATTTTAATAAACCAGAAGTAAAAGTCGCGGCGACGTTAGGTACGGTACAAGAAAAAATGGTGAAAGAGTTCTTCCCGTCTGCTCAGCATATTGTTATTGAAGCGCCAGCGCGCGACTTCCAAGAACTACTAGCTCGCAGGGCCGATGTATCGGTGACGTCCAATGTGGAAGCAGCGACGTTGGTGGATAAGTTTAAACAGTTGGCGATAGTGCCAGTGACCGCACCGCGTAAACCAACCCCAATTGCTATGTTGTTGCCGCAAGACGATCAAGTATGGATTAATTACATCAATCACTGGGTAGAGTTGAAAAAGACTCAAGGCTTTTTTAAGCAGACTGCCAAGAAATGGGGGTTGAAAAGCTTATAAACAGAAAGAGCCGCATTGCGCGGCTCTTTTTATTATCTGAACGATTAAAGTTCGTCTTCACTCACGACTCGGGCGTTGTCAGGAGTCGTAAAGTGCTTGGATAATTCGCGATTCGACAGAATGTATCCCATCCACAGCCCACTCATACAGATGATGATTGCGATGCCAGTAACCATCTGAGCTTGGCTTGCCATTGCGGCTACCAATGCACTTGAGAAGCTACTTACACAGATTTGCAGGCTGTTTTGCAGACCTGCTGCTGTTGCAGGGCTCTGTTGTGCGCTGGCCAGTGCACGGTTTACCACGATTGGGTACAGCGCGCCGTTAGCAACGGCAATCAAACAGAATGGCGCAAGAATAGGCCAAATCGATGACAGATCCCACTGTGAAGCAATGAAAATCATTAATGCCGCGACACTAAATAGGCCAATCAGTTGGCGCAGAACCTTTTCATCACCAAATTTTCGAACGCCTACTTTACCTAAGTAGCCACCAGCCATAAACGCGATGGTTTGTGGGATAAAGCTCAAACCAATATCTTTTGCTTCGTAGCCCAGTTGCGCCATGATTTCTGGCATCCCAGTTAGGTAAGCAAAGAATGCAGCTGAAGCCGTCGCAAACATAAACACGTTGCCAAGGTATTTTTTAGAACTCAGCAGCGCTTTGATGTCGGCAGACATACTGGTTTGTTTGATTTCTGCTTTCTCGTCTTTTTGTGCCATGGTCGCAAAGACCAAAAAGACACCAACCAGTGTTAGCGTAATAAAGATACTGTGCCAGCCGAAGTTATCTGCCAACACAACCCCTAATTGAGGTGCTAGTGCTGGTGATAGCGCGACGAGTGGCATGATTGTCGCAAAAATTTGTTGGCTACTGCTTGAGTAGCGTTTAATGACCATAGCCTGCCAGATCACGGCTGGTGCACACACACCGATAGCTTGGATAAAGCGCAGTGTGAGTAGTTGCCATACTTGATCACAGAAAGCCAAACCGAATGACGCGATAGTAAATAGCACCAACCCGGCTGCGAGTGTATTACGATGGCCAAATTTATCGGATGCCAATCCCCACATTAGCTGGCCAATCGCCATACCAACGAGGAATACCGTTAAAGAGAGCGCAATTTGCTCAGGGCCTGTTGCAAAGTCGATTTCCATCGCTTTGAATGCTGGCAGATACATATCGGTAGCAACGAAGCCAAGCATCGATAATGCTGCCAGATAAATGAGCTGTAGTTTTGAGATTTTCATGATTCAACCAGTCAAATTATTTAATCATTTTTTAATCAACATCAGTTGGCGCCAACCCTGATTTATTTACCTTATTATTCTATTTTTCGATTTTGAGAAAATAAAACGCTAAAATTGTTGGTTATCAATCAAATTTTTTGAAAGGTTAAATCATGTTCTCTAAAGCGTCTTTGGAAATGCTGGATACGGTTGCCCGTTTAGGCAGTTTCACCGCTGCGGCTGAGGTATTGCATAAAGTCCCCTCAGCCATCAGCTATGGAGTAAGGCAGGTCGAGCAAGATCTAGATGTGGTGCTGTTTCGACGTTTACCAAGGAAAGTTGAGCTAACTCCAGCGGGTGAACTTTTTATGGCCGAGGCGCGCTCTTTGCTGCGTCAAATGGAAGAGGTGAAAGCACAAACGCGGCGAGCGGCTCAAGGATGGAAAAGCACGTTAAAGCTGACCTTAGATAACGTGGTGAAGTTAGAAAAACTCAAACCTTTAGTGGAAGATTTTTATCGCGAGTTTGAATTTGCTGAATTGCAGATCAATATGGAGGTCTTCAATGGTTCTTGGGAAGCCATAGCACAAGGTCGAGCCGACATTGTCGTTGGCGCGACATCTGCGGTTCCCGTTGGGGGAGATTTTGAAGTCAAAGATATGGGCGTATTAGATTGGGCATTTGTAATGTCACCCGCTCATCCTTGCGTTCGACAACAAGTGCTTACTGAAGAGTTTGTGAGTCAATTTCCGGCGATCTGTCTTGATGATACTTCGAATGTGCTGCCAAAACGCCATACTGGCCATTATTCGCAACAGCGCCGATTATTATTGCCCAATTGGTATAGTGCGATTGAATGTTTAAAAAATGGGGTGGGCGTGGGTTACATGCCACGTCATATTGCAACACCCTTAATCAATGATGGTGTGCTGGTGGAGAAGGTCATGCCGGATGATAAACCGCTCAGTCACTGCTGCTTAGTATGGCGCAAAGATGATAATCATAAATTGATCCAGTGGATGGTGGACTATCTTGGGTCGCCTAATCAGCTACATAAAGATTGGTTACAGTCATAAAAAACACCTCGCATTAGCGAGGTGTTTTCATTGATATGTTTAAAATGTGGCGTTTTATGACAAGAAAAACTTATACGATGGGTTGTCTGTCTCGTCTTTGCATTGATAGCCAAGTTCACGTAAATGTGCAGAAAACTGAGCTAAATCGCTTTCATCTAACTCGAAACCACATAAAACACGTCCGTAGTCAGCGCCGTGGTTACGGTAGTTGAACAAACTGATATTCCAGTGTGTGCCGAGTGTGCTTAAGAACTTGAGTAGCGCTCCCGGATATTCTGGGAATTCAAAGCTGTAGAGGCGCTCTTTAAGCGGCTTAGACGGCTTACCACCAATCATGTAGCGCACGTGCAGTTTCGCCATTTCATCATCAGACAGGTCAACCACTGGGTAGCCACCATCACGTAAGTCGTGAATGATATGTTCTAGCTCTTCCTGACCGCCTTGCAAACGCACACCGACAAAGATATTTGCTAATGCGTCATCGTTGTAGCGGTAGTTAAACTCTGTCACGGCACGGCCGCCAATGAGGTTACAGAACTCAAAGAAAGCACCTTGACGCTCAGGGATGGTGACGGCAAGCAGACCTTCACGTTTTTCACCAAGCTCGCAGCGTTCAGAAACATAACGCAGACCGTGGAAGTTGGTGTTTGCGCCAGACAATACCGTACCTAGGTTTTTGTCTTTCAGCTTGTTCTGTTCAGCAAACTTCTTCAGCCCCGCCAGAGCAAGCGCCCCCGAAGGCTCAGCAATGGCGCGAGTGTCTTCAAAGATGTCTTTTACTGCTGCGCAGATTTCATCGCTAGAGACTGCAATATGGCCATCAATGTACTTTTGGCATAGACGAAACGTCTCTTCACCAATGCGTTTTACTGCAACGCCATCGGCAAACATGCTGACCTGGTCTAATACTACTGGTTCACCTGCATCCAATGCCGCTTTGAGGCATGAAGAATCTTCTGGCTCGACCGCAATCACTTTGATTTCTGGCATGAGCTGCTTCACGAGTACCGCAACACCGGCAGCCAAACCGCCACCACCGACAGGGACGAAGATGTAATCAAGGTGACCATTTTGCTGCAGCATTTCCATGCCGATGGTGCCTTGACCTGCAATCACCAGTGGGTGATCGAAAGGAGGGACAAATGTGTACCCATGCAGATCAGAAAGGCGTTCCGCTTCCGCTTTTGCCTCATCAAAGTTGCTGCCGTGCAGCACTACATTGCCACCGAAGCCACGTACCGCATCGACTTTGATGTCTGGTGTGGTTTTAGGCATCACGATGGTGGTTTTGATGCCTAGCTTAGTACCAGAGAGCGCCATGCCTTGAGCGTGGTTACCTGCCGATGCTGCAATGACACCAGCGGCTTTCTGCGCTTCAGATAAACTCGCCACCATGTTGTATGCACCGCGCAATTTGAACGAGTGTACGGGTTGGCGATCTTCACGCTTGATCTGCACGTTATTCCCGATACGTGCAGATAAACGAGGCATTTCTTGCAGTGGCGTCACTGTTGCTACTTCATAAACAGGTGCGCGAAGGATTTGGCGCAGATAATCTGCGCCAGTTTGGTTCACTTGTTTTTCGGGTTGAGCTTCCATCATTGCTAGCCCTCTAGCTTCGACTTGTCTCGTACTGCACCCTTGTCAGCACTGGTTGCCATACTCGCGTACGCTTTGAGTGCAAAGGAAACTTCACGTTGGCGGTCAACTGGTTTCCAGCCTAGTTCGTCTTGTTTTGCACGGCGCTCAGCAAGTTCTTGTTCAGACACTTGGAGTGAAATTGAACGGTTTGGAATATCAATTGCGATCATATCGCCTTCTTTTACCAGGCCAATTGCACCGCCGTTTGCTGCTTCAGGAGAGGCGTGACCGATTGACAGACCTGATGTGCCGCCAGAGAAACGGCCGTCAGTCAGAAGTGCACACTCTTTGCCAAGGCCCATCGATTTTAGATAAGTGGTTGGGTAAAGCATTTCTTGCATGCCCGGACCACCTTTAGGGCCTTCGTAACGGATAACAACCACGTCGCCTGCTTTTACTTTGCCACTCAAGATGCCTTCTACGGCGTCTTCTTGGCTTTCGAAAACTACGGCTGGGCCAGTGAATTTATGAATGCTCTCATCCACACCAGCAGTCTTAACGATACAACCATCTAATGCGATGTTGCCTGATAGAACGGCTAGGCCACCTTCTTGGCTAAAGGCATGATCGATAGTACGAATACAACCTTCCGCACGGTCGTCATCAAGGCGATCCCAGCGGCAATCTTGTGAGAACGCTTGAGTAGTACGAATACCCGCAGGACCTGCGCGGTAGAACTTAAGTACTTCTTCGTCTTCAGTTTGGATGATGTCGTATTTCGCCAGCTGCTCTTTCATCGAAAGGCCAAGCACGGTGCGCGCATCATTGTGTAGAAGACCTGCACGATCTAACTCACCAAGAATCGCCATGACGCCACCTGCGCGGTGTACGTCTTCCATGTGATATTTCTGGGTAGATGGTGCCACTTTACATAGGTGTGGTACTTGACGTGATAGGCGATCGATATCTTCCATATCGAAATCCACTTCACCTTCTTGCGCCGCGGCAAGTAGGTGCAGAATGGTGTTGGTTGAACCGCCCATTGCGATGTCCAGTGCCATTGCGTTTTCGAACGCATCAAACGTAGCGATGTTGCGCGGCAGTGCTGATTCGTCATCTTGCTCGTAGTAACGACGAGTCAGTTCAACGATACGACGACCTGCATTAAGGAACAGTTGTTCACGGTCAGCGTGCGTTGCCAGCATAGAACCGTTACCTGGTTGAGAAAGACCCAGTGCTTCCGTTAGACAGTTCATTGAGTTTGCAGTGAACATGCCTGAACACGATCCACACGTTGGACATGCGCTGCGTTCGATCTGCTCGCTTTGCTCATCAGACACTTTTGGATCCGCGCCTTGGATCATCGCATCTACAAGGTCTAGTTTGATGATCTGATCAGAAAGCTTGGTTTTACCCGCTTCCATTGGACCACCAGAAACAAAGATAACAGGGATGTTGAGACGCATAGATGCCATCAACATTCCCGGAGTGATTTTGTCACAGTTAGAGATACATACCATGGCATCGGCACAGTGCGCGTTGACCATGTACTCCACAGAGTCTGCGATAAGTTCGCGTGAAGGCAGTGAGTACAGCATGCCGCCGTGACCCATTGCAATACCATCATCAACCGCGATGGTGTTGAATTCTTTCGCAATACCGCCAGCTTTTTCGATTTCGCGTGCTACAAGCTGACCCATGTCTTTCAGGTGTACGTGACCCGGAACAAATTGAGTAAACGAGTTTACAACGGCGATGATTGGTTTACCGAAGTCTTCTTCTTTCACACCCGTTGCACGCCACAGTGCTCGTGCACCCGCCATGTTACGACCATGTGTGGTGGTAGCTGATCTATATTTTGGCATTTCCTAATCCTTCTTACTTCTGTTCTGGGTACACATAGTCTAACCAGCCCCACTTATCTTCCGTGGTGCCGTCAAATAGGCCAAAGTAGGCTGCTTGTAGTTCTTTAGTGATAGGGCCGCGCTTACCAGTTCCCACTTCAATCTTGTCGATGGTTGCCACTGGTACAATCTCAGCCGCTGTACCTGTCATGAAGACTTCATCGGCAAGGTAAAGGGCTTCACGAGCAATGTTCGCTTCACGTACTTCGTAGCCTTTATCGCGTGCAATTGTCATGATCGAGTCACGAGTGATGCCCGGTAGAATCGCGCTAGTTGCTGGTGGTGTGGTGATTACGCCATCTTTGATAACGAAGATGTTTTCACCAGCCCCTTCCGATAGGTAACCATCTACGCTTAGCGCAATACCTTCGTCGTAACCGTGACGACGCGCTTCACCACCAACCAGTAGTGAAGATAGGTAGTTACCGCCTGCTTTAGCCGCAGTTGGGATGGTGTTTGGCGCAGCGCGGTTCCAGCTTGAAATCATCGCATCGACACCTTTTTCTAGCGCTTCTTCGCCTAAGTAAGAGCCCCAAGGAAATGCTGCAATGATTAGATCCATCTCAGTGCCAACTGGTGGACATACGCCTAAGCCAACATTACCGACAAAACCCAATGGACGAATGTAAGCGCTGTCGAGTTTGTTTTGGCGCAGTGTTTCGCGGGTCGCTTCCATGATTTCTTCTACAGAGAAAGGGATCGGAAAGCGGTAAATCTTGGCAGAATCTTTTAGACGTTGTGCATGCTCACGGTGACGGAAGACAATTGGGCCTTTTGGTGTGTTGTAACAGCGCACGCCTTCAAACACGGATGTACCATAGTGCATTGCGTGAGTCAGAACGTGAACGTTCGCCTCTGCCCATGGAACCATCTCACCATTAAACCAAATGAAATCTGCAGTTTTCGTTGCCATTTGTTGCCTTCCTTATGCACTTACGTGTTGTTGTAAGTTGTGATTTGGCAGTTCATCGTTGCGGATTTTTAGCACCTCAACCTTACGAACGTCCCACAACTTCTCTATTTGATTGATCAAAAACGAGATTGGTCGATCGCTGTCGACGATGATCTCGACGCTGGCTACTTTGCTTTCGTGGTTTTGCGTAGCAGCGACTTGTTTGATCACGAAGCCTCGGTGACGAATCACACGTAGAACGCGCTCCAACAGTACCGGTTTGTCATCGGCTTTGATGTCGAGTAAATATCTGTCCATGCGATTGTCTCCTATGTATTTTCCAACATATCACTGTTTGATGCGCCAGGTGGCACCAATGGCCACACGTTTTCTTCTTCATCAATCAAAACGTGAAGCATGTAAGAAGTTTCACTCGCTAGCATCTCTTTGAGAGCAGGTTCGACTTCTTCTTTCTTGGTGATGGTTTTGCCCGGGATATCGAACGCTTTTGCTAACATCACGAAATCTGGGTTGTCATCAAGAATGGTTTCACTGTGGCGACCGTCAAAGAACAATGACTGCCATTGGCGAACCATGCCAAGACGTTGGTTATTAAGAAGGACAATCTTCACTGGAATCTGACGACGCTTCAGCGTGCCCAATTCCTGAACGTTCATCATAAATGAACCGTCACCTGTAATAAGGATAGACTGATCATCAGGACGTGCGACTGCAGCACCCATCGCCGCTGGCAAGCCAAAGCCCATGGTGCCAAGGCCAGCAGAAGTGATGAAATTTTGTGGTTCGCGTGGCTGGATATGTTGCGCTGCCCACATCTGGTGCTGACCGACGTCGGTCGAGACAATTGAGCTATCTGGCATCATGTCAGACAGCTGTTTAAGCAATAGCGGTGCGTAGATTAACTCGCCCGGGTGGTCGTAACGCCACTTAAAGCCGCTGCGCAGACTTTCACTGTGATGAACCCACGGTGAGATATCTTGAGTCAGTTCTAGCTGAGGGAGAATGGTGTTGATGTCGCCACGTAATGGTGCGTTGGCGTGGCGCAGTTTATGAATCTCCGCAGCATCAATGTCGATGTGAATCACTTTCGCATTTGGTGCAAACGTATCGAGCTTACCCGTCACACGGTCATCAAAACGCGCGCCAACCACAATCAATAGATCAGCTTCTTGAACCACTAGGTTGGCGGCTTTGGTGCCATGCATACCCAACATACCAAGATAGTGGGGATCATGGCGTTCAATGGTACCGAGGCCTTTTAATGTGCTAACTGCAGGCATTGGGTTTAAGCGAAGAAATTCGCGTACTGCATCGGTTGCTTTCGCAAGTTGCACGCCACCACCAACATACAACACTGGGCGAGTAGATGCTGCCAGCACATCTTGCGCACGTTTGATATCTTCAGCGCTGACATCTTCGATTGCTGGTGCTATGTATGGAGGAAGAAGGTCTGTGGGTGCTTGAGCGAGTTGAACGTCTTTGGCGATATCGACAATGACTGGACCCGGACGACCGGTTTTTGCGACCTCAAAGGCTTCGGCAAGTGTCGGAGCTAGATCTTCAATTTCGGTCACGAGATAGCTGTGCTTAGTACAGGCTAGGGACATTCCGATCACATCCATTTCTTGGAATGCATCGGTACCGATATGAGAGCTAGCAACCTGGCCTGTGATGGCAACTAGAGGTACGGAGTCAAGGAAAGCGTCGGCAAGGCCGGTAACAAGGTTAGTGGCTCCTGGGCCAGAAGTTGCCATGCACACAGCAACGTCTTGAGTGGAACGAGCCATCCCGATAGCTGCCATAGCGGCCCCTTGCTCGTGACGGCATAGGATGTGTTCCACCCCACCGTCATACAAAGCATCATAGATTGGCATGATGGCCCCGCCGGGGTAGCCAAAAACGGTTTCGATGCCTTGCTGTCTTAAAGCGGCTACGACAAGTTGTGCACCAGTCATCGTAAACCTCCTTTGCTACGTTGTGGCTCGTAGCGATTGCCATATTTATTGCACTTCATGTGCACTCCCATTCTTCCCGTTAAACTGTCCGAGGGTTAGACAGATGACAACTTGTAGTTGTAAAAAAACCCCCGGACTTTTCAGTGCGGGGGTTTTTTGTAATTTGTGGTTACCTTTCGCCCACAATACCCCGCGCGGTGCCAATAATGACCACGATAATCAGGGCTAGCAGTGCGTTGATATGAGCGAAAAGGTTCATCTGTCTGTCGTTCTTTTTTCGTTAAAAAATGTTGTGTAATGTTCTACGAAATTGTTTGCGTCATTAGTGGTATCACACAATTCCGCTGCATGACAAGCAAAAAGTCATTCTTTTTTCACATTAACTCTCAATTGGGACGCGGTATATAACATAACCAACCAGATAAAACATTTGTTTACAGAGTGTTCAAAAAAATTGAGGAACGTATGGGGCTGGCAATCATTCATAGTCGAGCAAGCGTCGGGGTGCAAGCGCCATCGGTTAGTGTAGAAGTTCATATCAGCAACGGCATGCCAGGGTTTACCTTAGTAGGCTTGCCAGAGACAACGGTAAAAGAGTCCAAAGATCGCGTACGCAGTGCGATCATTAATTCTAACTTTCAATTTCCTGCTAAGCGGATCACCGTGAACTTGGCTCCGGCAGATCTACCCAAGGAGGGAGGGCGTTTTGATCTTCCTATTGCATTGGGAATTTTGGCCGCTTCGGAGCAAATCGCGACAGATAAGCTCAAAAACTACGAATTTGTTGGTGAGTTAGCACTATCTGGTGGTCTGAGACCTGTAAAAGGTGTGCTGCCTGCTGCGCTGGAAGCCAGTAAGATTCAACGTCATTTGGTCGTCCCACATGTGAATGGCGATCAGGCGGCGCTAGTGGGGAAGGAACAACATAAATCGGCCCAATCATTACTGGAAGTATGTGCCGAGCTTTGTGGTCAACATCGACTGAATCTTTTTCAAACGCCTAAGCGAAAAACGATCGAAAAACATGGTCGAGACTTACAAGATATTATTGGCCAACAACAAGGTAAGCGAGCACTGGAGATTGCTGCCGCTGGAAACCACAACTTACTTTTCCTTGGCCCGCCAGGTACTGGAAAAACGATGTTGGCTTCGCGTTTGTGTGACTTATTACCGGAAATGAGTGACGAAGAAGCAATGGAAACCGCTTCGGTGGCATCGTTGACTCAGAGTGAAATTAATGAGCATAACTGGAAGTCGCGTCCGTTTCGTTCTCCGCATCATTCAAGTTCAATGGCGGCATTAGTCGGCGGTGGTTCGGTACCCAGACCAGGGGAGATCTCTTTAGCCCACAACGGGTTATTGTTTCTCGATGAAATGCCCGAATTTGATCGTAAAGTTCTGGACTCGTTACGCGAACCGCTCGAATCTGGCGAGATCATTATCTCTCGAGCGCAAGGTAAAACACGCTTTCCGGCTCGTTTCCAATTAGTTGGAGCATTGAACCCAAGCCCGACAGGATATTACGAAGGCAATCAAGCGCGCACCAATCCACAAGCTATTTTGCGCTACCTTGGTCGATTATCTGGACCACTGTTAGATCGCTTTGATATGTCTTTAGAAATCCCAGCTTTGCCCAAAGGGACATTAGCAGAAGGAGGTGATCGCGGTGAGCCGACTGCTATCGTAAAAGCGCGTGTGAGCCATGCGCGTAACAATATGCTAAACCGCAGTGGTAAGGTCAATGCACTGCTAGGTAGTCGAGAAATTGAGGCGTTTTGTCCCTTGCATAAGAGTGATGCTGAGTTTCTTGAGACCGCTTTGCATCGTTTAGGACTCTCGATTCGTGCATATCATCGTATTATCAAAGTGGCGCGAACAATCGCCGATCTGGATGGGGCGGAGCAAATTGAACGAACGCACTTGGCCGAGGCACTTGGGTATCGAGCGATGGACCGTTTGCTGAAACAGCTTACGGCGCAAGCGGTATAGACAGCAAAGTGTCATCGCAACAAGTGTTGTAAGCACCTTGTTGCGATGAAGGGCGTTAGAAGGTGTAGTTGAGACCAAGCGACAATAGGTACTCTTTCTCCTCATAAAACGTGATATTCGAGTCAGTTTGGCTATAGCCGGCTAAAGAAATGAACGACCAGTCTTGCCAGTCAAATACATTTTGATATTCGTAGGCCGCAAATAGGCTGATGGTGTCGTCATTTCGTGTTTTAGCAAAAGTTTGGCTAGCGGCTTGATAGTCTTTCCATGCATAACCCGCTGTGAGGGCCAATCGATGGCGGTTGATAAATTTAAACCAGCTGATGTCAAACCCGTATGAATCAAATGATTCCGCCTTACCGTCGGCATCTTGATTGATGTAGGTGAAAGCGGGTTGCAACATAGACGTTTGGTTGAGTGGAATGCGATAGTCGCCTTTGACATAGTAAAGGTTAGCATCGCGAGCAAGTGAGCGGTCTGTCACTTCCTCCTGCTCGATGTCTTTATCAGCATAAGCAAGATCAAGGTTGAAGTTCTTATCAATTAACCCTTTGATCTGAAAGCGATATGCATTGCCGTCAACATCCGTCTCTTTACGTGCGGTTCCTACTTGATAAGGGTTGCGCCAAGTTTCGCCTTTGAGTACCGTCGGCAGATAGGAAACATCGAGCACGGTGCCAGATTGTAGCTCGTGTTGATAGCCCAACTGAAAAGCGAGTGTACCTACCGCGACATCTGAGCGTGTGGTACCGGCGTAAACTTGGTGGTTGAGTCGGCTACCAAAGGTGTATGTCACACTCCCTAGCGGTGCAGCGATAACGGAACTGTCACTATCGGCACGCTTATCGAGAGAATCGATGGTGTTACTATTTTCTGTATTGAAATTGGATTCTGATGATATGAATCCGGCATTCAGCGAAATTTCACCGCCAAAACCTGCGGTTTCAGCGAGTTGAGCCTGAGCAGAACTGACGACAAAGGCCAAAGGCAAGAGAAGTAGCCTTGGTTTCATTCGTTATCTCCTTGTTGTCGAATGAGTGGTGCACATATTGGTTGCGGTAACAAATCTGACCATTCCCACGCATGTTCCAATGTGGCAAAGGCGCAGTATAATTACACGCTGTTTTATTCTTCACACATTATCACTGTTGTTTGACTATCATGTTGGCATATTTGTTATTTTTTTTTAACGCTTCTTTTGTGATTCTCAATTCTGCGGTTTGTTCACTCGCAATTTGTGTTATCGCTGTATTTAAAATATTGCTTCCTGGCGTAAAGCTAAAAGCGATAGCGACCGCTTGTGCCAATAAGGTGATGTGGTTATGGGCTACCGTTAATGCGTGCATTCTGGCGGTATCTAACCGTGTTGAGTGGGATGTTCAGGGCGGTGAAGCGCTTAAAAAAGACGGGTGGTATCTGCTGATCAGTAACCATCTCAGTTGGACAGATATTGTTGTGCTTTGCTGCGTGTTTAAAGACCGTATTCCCATGCCGAAGTTTTTCCTCAAGCAACAACTGCTGTATGTGCCTTTCATCGGGATGGCGTGTTGGGCGCTCGATATGCCATTTATGCGTCGCTATTCGCGAGAGTATCTGATCCGCAACCCTCATAAGCGAGGTCAAGATTTAGAGACGACACGTCGCTCGTGCGCTAAGTTCAAACACAGTCCAACCACAGTGGTTAACTATGTCGAAGGAACTCGATTTACCGAAGAAAAGCAGCGTAAGAGTAAAGCAAACTATCAATATTTGCTGCAACCAAAATCGGGCGGGATTGCGTACACGTTAGCGGCGATGGGGGAACAGTTCGAGAGCATTATCGACGTTACGTTGGCGTACCCAGAAAATACGCATAAACCGTTCAAGGATTTATTGATGGGTCGCATGAGCAAGGTGGTTGTGCGTGTAAATGTGTTACCCGTTGATGAAAGAGTGCTTGGTGATTACTTCAACGATAAGCCCTATAAGCGACAATTTCAGCAATGGTTGGGGGATGTGTGGCAAGAAAAAGATCGGTTACTACAAGAGATTTACAAATAAACAAAAGGGGAGCGACGTGTTCCCCTTTTGATTGATATCGATGTGCTTATTTTAGTGTCAGCAAGTAGTTCACCAGAGAGAAGTACTCATCCATCGTTTTGATGCTTTGTGCTTGAACTAGGTATTTGTTGTTAACGATAACCGCAGGAACGCCGGTTAGACCGCTGTTTTCAAATTGCTTGTCCATACGGCGAACCATTGAATCAACCGCGAAGCCTTTGAATGCAGAATCGAATTTTTTCGCATCTACACCTTCATCAAGGAAGATTTGACGAAGTTCTTCATCATTACGTGGTGCTTTCTTTAGATTGTGGATGCGGTTAAACATCACTGGCACCATTTTGTCTTCCACTTTTAGTGCAACCATCGTTGCGTAGGCTTTGCTCATTGATGGGCCCATGTTGCCACCCATGAAAGAAACGTGGTTTTTTAATAGCTTAGTACCTTCTGGCAACTGCTTTTTCAGTTGCTGGATAACTGGTTCAAAGCTATTACAGTGCGGGCAGTAGAAAGAGAAAAACTCCGTCACAAGAGGTTTTTTTGATGCCTCAAGATCCAATACTTTGTAATGTTCACCTTCTTTGAATTGCGCTGCATGTGCCGACAGGCTTAACATCAGCATAGAAAACAGTGCGAACAGTTTTTTCATCGAAATATCTCCATTTTTGAATTTTTGGCCTGACTTACCATTGAGGCATTAAAGACAGCGGTGCTTCTTCTAAAGCGGCGATCTGCTCTTTAAATGCAAGGACCTGACCTTCCCAGTATTTTGGCTCATTAAACCATGGAAAAGCGAGAGGAAATGCAGGGTCATGCCAACGTTTTGCTAGCCATGCCATATAGTGCACCATTCGTAGACCGCGAAGTGGCTCGATTAGTTTCAATTCTGCAGGATTAAAGTCGCAAAACTCTTGGTAAGCCTCTAAAACAATATCCAACTGCATCAGTTTGTCTTGGCGTTCACCGTTCAGTAGCATCCATAAGTCTTGTACTGCAGGGCCGTTACGAGCGTCATCCAAATCAACAAACATAGGGCCATCTCGCCACAAAATATTGCCTGGGTGGCAATCGCCATGCAAACGAATCATATTGAAACCTTCTTGCCAGTGGCTTTCAATTGATTTGATCAGCATATCCAAGTCATTGAAGAAGCTGTTCTCCAAGTGCATTGGAATCATATTGGCGTTTTGCAGAATCTCTCTTGGTTGATACAGGTATTCTTGTAAGCCAATAGTAGGACGATGTTGGAAGGCTTGGCGGCTGCCGACTTTATGGATTCGGCCAAGGAAACGCCCTACACCTTCGAGCTGATCTAAATTGTCAACCTCGTATTGGCGACCACCCACGCTATCAAACAGCGCAAAAGCATAGCCTTGATAGTGATGCAGGGTTTCACCGTTGATGCGCACAGGTGGTGCGACGGGGATCTCATTGCCAATCAGTTCTAAAGTAAAGTCGTGTTCCTCTTGGATCTGTTCATTGCTCCAACGTTCAGGACGGTAAAACTTGACGACATAACGACGACGCTCTTCGTCAGTGAATTGATAAACACGGTTTTCGTAGCTATTGAGGGGAAGAAAGCCTGATTCTGCGCGAACGCCGATGCTTTCTAACGCGTACCACATAAAGTCTGGGGTAAGGGCGTCAAAGTTAAACATACTTTGGGACATATAAACAAAAAGGCTCATTACTGAGCCTTTTTCCGTTAGTCACTGAAGTAGCGCTATAGTTTTTTAATAAAACGGCTTTCTACTTCAATAGTGAATTCGTTGCTCTTATCGGTGAGTATAAACTGAATTGTCGTAATCGCAGAGTTTAGCTTGTCAGGATCGGCACCAAGACTCATTGGCAGGTTCAATACCTCACCTGGCTGGACCTGAATTGTCTGCTTACCATACCAGCTTACATCGGATAGCCCTTCAACATCCAACGAGTACTCTTGCACTTGCTGAGTTTTGTTGATCACCTTGAGGGTGTAGGTGTTTTCTACTTCTCCCGAGCCATTAACGCGGAACAGTTGGTTACGGTCGCGAATAACACTCATGCCGGCTGGGTCTACCGCTGCAATTTGGGCAAAGAAAAGACCGACCATGACGAGTAGTACGGCACCATAGCCTAGCAGCTTCGGACGCATGACTTTGGTACTCTTACCCGATAAGCGATGCTCGGTGGTATAACTAATTAGGCCTTTCTCGTAGCCCATGCGATCCATGGTGTTATCACACGCATCAATACAGGCGCCACAGTTGATACATTCATACTGCAAGCCGTCACGAATATCGATACCTGTTGGGCACACCTGCACACACAAATCACAATCAATACAATCACCCAAACCAAGTTGCTTTGGATCGGCTTTACGCGGACGTGGACCACGTTTTTCCCCACGTTTTGCATCGTAGCCAACGATGAAGGTGTCTTTATCAAACATGGCAGACTGGAAGCGCGCGTAAGGACACATGTGAATACACATGATGGAACGCATCCAACCAGCATTACCATAAGTACAAATGGCAAAGAACATTACCCAAAAGACGGGCCAGAAGTTGGCGTTAAAGGTGAAAAAGTCGATAACCAATTGCTTCATTGGTACGAAGTAGCCAACAAAAGTAAAACCAGTGGCGAGTGCAATGGCAAACCAAGCTATATGTTTGACGGTTTTACGCATCGCTAAATTCGCCGTCAGCTTATTGGAGTCTTGTTTACGGCGTTTATTGGCACTACCTTCGAGCTTCTCTTCAAACCAGATATACATGAAGGTCCAGACGGTTTGTGGGCAGAGATAGCCACACCAAACCCGACCTAAGAAGGTGGTAATAAAGAACAACCCAAACGCCGCGATCACAAACAGCAAGGCGAGTAGGGTAAGATCTTGTGGGTACAGGGTGGTACCGAAAAAGTTGAACTGCTGGTTGCCAATATCAAGTAAGATCGCTTGACGTTCACCGTAAGGAATCCACGGTATCAAAGCGAAGAGAAGTAGTAAGAACCAACCACCGTAACGACGTAGTTTCTGGTAAGTCCCTTTGCTTTCGCGTACATAGATGCGATTACTTGGGTTAAACCGATCCCCGTTTCCTTTATGGGTTTTGGGATTATAGGTTTTAGGAGTCACATCTTTGATATCGATCTTGTCCTGACTCATGCACTCATCCTTCTTAGGCTTTTATAATGTACGGCGTCATTTCTATTGATGTCGCTCGATGACATTGCTGCTCGTTCCGTCATAAAGATGACCGAACATAATTATTTTAGTAAATACTGATGAACGGCGATTATACAATCAATAACAATTCCGTTTCTTTAACGCAGTCAATGTTTAACAACAAAAATCAGTACAGTTAACCTGATAATTGGCTGAACAGTTATAACCAATTGTGGGACTAAAAACTTTGGTTATAAAAAAGCGACTCACAGAGAGAGTCGCTTAAAGAATACTGGCTGTTGAGCTGGTTATTTGATGATGCCACGAGCGAGTAGGATCGCCGTTTTAAAATCGTCCTCTTGGTCTTTTTTGAGTCCAGGGATCATTTCATCTTTGCTGCTATTACGCATTTTAAGGTGGTAGATCAGTACATCGTCGGTCAGATCTTCTAGCTTTCCTTTGTAGCCTGCTTCTTTTGCCAGCTCAACGATGAACTGCAAGAGGTTCAGCTCTTGATCTTTATGCCATTCAGGCTCTAGTAGCTCAAGCAGCTCTTCAATGCGATGACACTTCATTTCTTTCTCCACAGAATTTATAGGTGTAATTAGCAGTAAAGGTACCAAATTGCTTTGCGAAGACCAAATAGGAAAAACTATCTCTTTCACTGTAGTTTGTTCTAAGTCTTTGAAGCTTTATGAGTCGCGTGCAAAGAAAAAAGCGCAGCTGGCGCCGCGCTTTTGATTAAGCTGCTTTGATAACTTTGGCCGGAACACTCGACATCATTGCTGTCTTCTCAACCAATGTCATTGCTGGCGCAACTTGCTTTGCCTTTGGTGCAGTAGTAAAGCCACTGCGGCGGCGCATTGCACTAGTATTAGTGTGTGCGAACCTGACTGTTGTTGGGCGCATTAATTTACCTAACTGTCAGGCATATCCATTGCCGATGTAATGGCCTGAATCATTATGAGCTAGGCTCCAACAAGATTGAAGAATCACTCTTCTGGCTCTCGCCAATCCAGTTAATGAGTCAGGAATACCGATATGCATGCATATCAAGTGTAAGATTAGCATCCTTGTAATAATTGGTCGATAGTTGAGCAATTGAATTGTTTAGATTTTGTCATTTTGTCGCGATGTTCGAGGCAATTTTTGTTTGATCCCACGATCAGCAGTAGTAGTATGAGATCTCGATGAAGGAGGTGCCTATGTCATTTTTGAAGAAGACACTTGCCAGTTTTGGGATTGGGAGCGCGAAGGTAGACTCAATCTTAAACCAAGACGTGCTATACCCAGGTCAAAGTGTGGATGTGTCGATCCATGTATATGGTGGTGCGACTGAACAAGCGATCGACAACATTGATTTAAAACTCTGTTGCCGCTACATCGCAGAAGCCCCTGATGACCGTGGTGCGCGAGAAGGACACAGCATGCGCCGAGTACCTCAAACTCATGTGCTTGCTAAGTGGAGTCTCCCTTACGCATTTACCATCCATTCCGGCGAAGAGCGTACCTTCGATGTTAAGCTCGATGTGCCTTGGAACACGCCTGTCACCATTGGTGATGCCAAAGTATGGTTAGAAACCGGCTTAGACGTTGCTGCTGCTTTGGATCCGACTGATAAAGACATCCTCACCGTTCGACCTGATCCACTGATGGATGCGGTACTATCTGCATTTGAAGCGCAAGGTTTACGAATTCGCCAGGTGGAATGCGAGGAAGTGAAAGGATTCGATCTACCATTTGTGCAAGAGTTTGAGCTGGTGCCAACCGACGGACCTTACCACGGCGTGTGGCGCGAATTAGAATTTGTTGCCCACCGCAGTGAGCAAGAGCTCAAGTTATGGTTTGAAGTTGACCGCACACGCAAGGGGCAAGGTGGCATGCTCGCGAGCTTACTGGGTAGTGGCAAACTCAAGCGAGAGCTGACCATCCCTGCCACGACTAAGCCAGATCAAGTTGGCGAACTGGTACTCAATTATCTCGATCAAACTACTGCCGTTCATGAGTCTTAATTTAAGCTTACACGTGTAAGCCTAATGTGCCATACTAGAGCAAATTTCAAACTCTAGTATAGGCGCATTGATGTCCGAACTGCAGAAACCTCAATACAGTCAACGTGAAGAACTGGCCAATACCATCACCCACGGTATAGGGATGATTTTTGGTATTGTTGGCTTGATACTGCTGTTAGTTAAAGCCATAGACCATCAAGCTGACACTTTAACGCTTACCAGTATGGCGATTTATGGTGCGAGTATTATCGTGCTATTTTTGGCCTCGACGCTCTATCATGCGATCCCTTATCCCAAAGCGAAACGTTGGCTAAAAACCTTCGACCACTGTGCTATTTATCTTTTGATAGCAGGCAGCTATACCCCTTTCTTGTTAGTCAGCTTAAGAACACCTCTAGCATTTGGGTTGATGATCGTTATTTGGAGCATTGCGTTGATCGGCATCATCATGAAAGTTGCGTTCGTCTATCGATTTAAAAAGCTTTCTTTGATGACGTACTTGGTGATGGGATGGTTATCGTTGATTGTGATTTATCAATTAGCTATTAACTTGGATGTCGGCGGACTTACACTGCTTGCCGCTGGTGGAATTGTGTATTCACTGGGGGTGATTTTCTACGTTGCGAAGCGCATTCCCTTTAACCATGCGATTTGGCACGGCTTTGTTTTGGCTGGCTGCGTGTGCCATTTCTTTGCTATTTATTACTTTGTTGAGCCTATCTAGCCGATAGGCTCAACAAAGAATATTAAACACGTATTAGCGAGTTTTTACCTCTAGCACTTTGGCAGAAAACTGGTATTGCTGTGATTGCGGTACAGCCAATTTAATGCTCTTACCTTGTTCCGCTTGCTGTGGTCGCAGGTAGGTATCCGCAATGCGCTTGATGGATTGCCAAACCGTCACGTTTTCTTTTGCCAGTTGCTGACCAGACATATCAAACACTTGCACCTCAACTTCCACTTGAATGACAGATTGAGAGCTTTGGTTAGTGATTGATGTAGGCAAAATAAGCTCACCGCTTTGATAGCTTGCTGAACCAATCAATACATCCACACCTGAATCTGATAGCTGCATGGTTGGCTTTTTGGCGTTTACCACCACGGTCGTGCCAACGGTTTTCGTTACCACAGGAATTGTCGCAATCGCAGGAGCTGCGATTGTTTCAACTACGCTTGCTGTTGTTTGTGTCTCCGTCGCTTGCTGCGCCGGTTTTTTCATGACGTACTCCCAGGTAAAGTCATCGTTCAACTTCACTTCTCGACCATCGGCTAAAGTGATGACCTCGGCGGCGTATGTGGATGAGGCGGCAAGTAGGGTCGCCAGAGTAATCCATGTTTTCATTGTTATACCTTTTAATTAGAGTCTGCTTAGCGGCGCCAAAACGCAGGAAAGAACAGTACAAGAATAGTCAGAATTTCCAAGCGGCCCATTAACATCCCAAAGCTTAAGAGCCATTTGGCAGTATCGGGCAGAGGCGCGAAGTTGCCTGTCGGGCCAATCACACTGCCCATACCAGGGCCAACATTGGCAACGGCGGTGATTGAGCCAGAAATACTGGTCACAGGGTCGAGGCCAAGAGCACTTAAACAACCCGCGATAAAGATAATGGTGATAAAAAACATCAAGCCAAATGCCACCACTGAGCGAACAATATCATCATTCACCGGTCGCTGGTTATAACGCTGTACAAACACCCCTGAAGGGTGAATCAACTTCATCATTTGTTTGTTTAGCAGCGTCATCGCAATTTGGAAGCGGAAGATTTTGATCCCGCCAGACGTTGATCCTGAGCATGCTCCCGCCATCATTAAGAATGCGAAAAGAGTAGTGGGTAATGCGCCCCATGCGGTGAAGTCTTCTAAGCCAAAGCCAGTTGTGGTGACGACAGAGACAATATTAAACATCGACACTCGCAGGGCATCCAAAATGGTGTACCCATCTCGAATCACTAACCAAGCTGAAATCACTAAGCTTGAGAATACGAACAGGTACGCAAATCCTCTAACTTGAGCGTCGTTAACCAACACATCAATACGGCGTTTACGTAACGCGGCGATAAAGAGCAAAAACGGCAAACCACCTAAGAACATAAAGGTAGTGGCCACCCAGTGTGCGCCATTAGAGAAGTGGTTCATTGACCCATCAGATGTAGAGTATCCACCCGTCGATAGCGTAGTAAAGGCATGGTTGATTGCTTCGAACAGGTTCATGCCAGTGACCAAGTAGCCCAAAATACATAAGCCCGTTAGCATTAAATAAACCGCTACGATGTTTTTGGCGACCGTTTTCGCTCTTGGACTACTTTTATCCGACCAATCTGATGATTCGGTTTGGAATAGCTTCATACCACCGACATTCAGCATAGGTAACACTGCTACCGCCATCACGATAAAACCAATGCCACCAAGCCATTGTAAAATAGAGCGCCACAGCAATATGCTCGGCGCCATGTTGTCTAGGCCACTGAGCACCGTTGAGCCCGTCGTGGTGATACCCGACATCGTTTCGAAGTAGGCGTCGGTGAAGCTGATGTGGTTGATAAACACAAATGGCAAGGCGGCAAACGCACTCGCGATGGTCCAAACCAAACTGGTGATGAGGAACATATCGCGTACGCTGAGTTTGAACTTGGCGGTTCGACCTATCGTTAGGCAGATGAAGGCGGCAAGGTGCGTGATCACAACGGCTTGGGCGAAATCGAGGAATCCCCCCGTACCGGTAAAGAAAGCGACCAAAGTCGGCACGTACATAAACAGGGCCAGTTTGGATAAAACCAGCCCGATAACAAACAGTACGGGACGTAAGTTGACCATAGGAAAATCCTAGAGGAAGAATGGACTCGGCTGGAATAGCGCTTCGACGTCTGATACGTATTTTTTGTTGACCAGGAACATCACCACATGGTCATCCTGCTCGATGACCGTACGGTCGTGGGCAATAAGAACTTCTTCGCCACGAACGATAGCACCAATGGTGGTCCCAGGTGGAAGCTTTATATCTCCAATCGCACGTCCAACCACTTTAGATGTACTTTCATCACCGTGAGCGACGGCTTCAATCGCTTCCGCAGCGCCGCGGCGAAGTGAGGACACGTTTACGATATCAGCGCGACGAACGTGCGTTAGCAAGGCTGAAATAGTGGCTTGCTGAGGTGAGATTGCTACATCAATTACGCCGCCTTGTACCAGGTCTACATAAGCGCCACGTTGGATCAGCACCATCACTTTTTTAGCGCCCATGCGTTTTGCCAACATTGCAGACATGATGTTGGTTTCATCTTCGTTGGTCAGCGCGATGAAAACGTCGACTTGGTCGATGTTCTCTTCCGAGAGAAGCTCTTGGTCTGCCGCATCACCGCAGAACACGATGGTATTTTCTAGTTGCTCAGAGAGCTTTTCTGCACGCTGGTAGTTACGCTCAATCAGTTTCACGCTGTAAGTTTGCTCTAGGCGTTTTGCCAAGCTTGCGCCGATGTTACCCCCGCCAACAATCATGATGCGGCGGTACGGTTTTTCTAGACGCTGAAGCTCACTCATCACTGAGCGAATATGATTACTTGCTGCAACGAAGAACACTTCATCGTCGGCTTCAATGATGGTGGTGCCTTGTGGGCGAATCGGACGGCCTTGACGGAAAATCGCCGCCACACGAGTATCAATGTGCGGCATGTGCTCACGCAAAGCAGACAGCGCGTTACCCACCAACGGGCCACCATAGTAAGCTTTCACCGCCACTAGGCTGACTTTCTGTTCAGCAAAGCTCACCACTTGCAGCGCGCCTGGGTATTGGATCAGACGTTCGATGTAGCTCGTAACGAGTTCTTCTGGTGCGATAAGGTGATCAACAGGAATAGCACCAGATTTAAACAGGGCTTCTTTTTCGGCCAGATATTCTGGAGAGCGAATACGTGCAACGCGGTTTGGGGTATTGAATAGAGTGAACGCGACCTGACAGGCGGCCATGTTGGTTTCATCAGTGTTGGTTACTGCGACGAGCATATCGGCGTCTTGCGCGCCAGCTTCGTGTAGCACGTCTGGATGGCTCGCATGGCCATTGACCACACGTAGGTCGTATTTGTCCTGCAATTCACGCAGTCGGTCGGCATTATTGTCGACGATGGTGATGTCGTTGTTTTCACCCACTAGGTTTTCTGCCAGTGTGCCGCCAACCTGACCTGCACCAAGAATAATGATCTTCATACTCTTTTCTCGTATCTGAAAAAGGCGATTGAAATCACTTCAATCGCCCTATTTAGCATGCTGTTACGCGTGTGTTTTAGTTAGCACTGCGTAGTAGAAACCATCCATATCTTCTTCGCCTGGTAGAATTTGACGACCAGGCTGGTCGGGATCAGAATCCAGCAGTTGCGCATCCGCGGTACGTGCTAAAAACGCTTTTACTTGCTCCACGTTTTCTTGCGGTGTGATTGAACAAGTCGCGTAAACCATTGTGCCGCCGGGTTTCAGTTGCGTCCACATGGCATCAAAAATTTCACTCTGTAGCTCTGCTAATGCGGCGATGTCGTCTGCACGACGTAGCCATTTGATGTCTGGGTGACGACGAATCACGCCAGTCGCAGAACATGGGGCATCCAGCAAAATGCGATCAAATTGCTCGCCTTGCCACCATTCTTGTGGATTACGCGCATCACCGCAAACCACTTTTGCCTGAAGGTTGAGACGCTTCAGGTTTTCATGCACACGTTTCAGGCGTGTGTCGTCGCAGTCAATCGCGACCACTTCACTGCCCGACGTGCGCTCTAGAATGTGCGCCGTCTTGCCACCTGGCGCAGCACAGCAATCTAAAATCAGTTCGCCGTCTTGTGGTTTTAGGTAGTTGATCGAGAGCTGCGCCGCCGCATCTTGGACCGAAACCCAACCTTTTTCAAAACCAGGTAGCTTCATCACATCACATGGTGCGGCCAATTTTATGGCGTCCATTGCTTCTGTGTGTGGCGTGCTATCAATGTTTTCATTTTTGAGCAGCGCAAGGTATTCATCACGAGTGTGGTGTTGATGGTTCACACGCAGCCACATTGGTGCTTTTTGGTTGTTCGCATCAACAATGCTTTCCCATTGCTGTGGGTAGGCCTCTTGCAGCAGTTTTAGTAACCAGCTTGGGTGACCGTACTTGCCAGCGTTGTTGCTGACGGCCATTTGGTCGAGTTCTTCTTGGTTGCGCTGGTAGTTACGCAATACCGCGTTAATCAAACCACGCAGACGAGGACCTTTCAGCTCTTTAGTGCCTTCAACCGTTTCACCGACTGCTGCGTGCGCAGGAATACGCATGAAGCTCAGTTGGTAAATACCAACCAGAATTAGGTGATGGAATACACGTTGTTTGCCTTTGAGCGGCTTATCCATCAACTGGTTTGCGATCATTTCTAGGCGAGGGAGGTAACGTAGCGCACCGTAACAGATCTCTTGTAACAGAGCGTGGTCACGAGGTCGTACCGTTTGTTGAGCCGCTGGAAGAGCGCTTGAAAGTGAGTGGCCCTTGTCGACGACAAGATACAGGACGTTAGCAGCCGCAGCGCGAACATTCATGATGAGTACCTTAAAGTAAAGGAGGGCATCTCTGCCCTCTAAAAGTTCGTATAATTGGGGATAATAACCCCTAGTATGGCTTAAACCAGCAGAGTGCCCACTTCAAACCAAGCCGCACGCGAGTTCAGAATATCCTGAACTGACATGGCTTTTTTGCCAGGAACTTGCAGTTGCTCTAGCACCAGTACGCCGTTGCCTGTCGCAACATAAATACCGGTTTTATCTGCTTGTACGATGGTGCCGGCTGGCTTGTCACTGGTTTGCTCTGCCACACGGCTTTGCCATACTTTGATGCTGTTTTCTGCCGCCTCAAAGTGGCTCATTGGCCATGGGTTAAATGCACGAACGCAGCGCTCAATGTGCGCCGCATCGTCGTTCCAGTTGATGCGTGCTTCTTCTTTGCTGAGCTTTTTCGCATAGTTCGCTAGCTCATCGTCTTGCTTCACTGGCACTGCTTTACCCGCAGCAATGTCTACTAGGCAGTCAATCAGGGCTTCTGGACCAAGCTCAGCCAATTTTTCGTACATTGAAGCGCTGGTATCTGTCGCTTCGATTGGCAGAGTTGCAATCTTCAGCATATCACCAGTGTCGAGACCGATGTCCATCTGCATGATGGTCACGCCAGTTTCTGCATCGCCCGCCCAAATAGAGCGTTGGATTGGAGCCGCACCACGCCAACGAGGTAGGATAGAACCATGTACGTTGATACAACCCAGTTTAGGGGTATCAAGAACCGCTTGTGGCAGCAGCATACCGTACGCCACGACAACCATGAGATCGGCGTTCAGATCGGCAAGTTCTTGTTTCGCTTCGTCGGACTTAAAGCTTTCAGGTTGGTAAACCGGGATGTTGTGTTCTAGCGCCAGTTGTTTTACCGGTGGCGCAGCCAATTTTTTGCCACGACCCGCTGGACGATCTGGGTTTGTGTAAACCGCGATGACTTCATGCTCCGAAGACAACAACGCCGCCAAGTGACGGGCGGCGAAATCCGGAGTACCTGCAAAGACAATTCGTAAAGACTGACTCAAGGTAGACTTCCTTCTAATTGGTATGGTTCGAGATTAAGCGTTTTGCTGCTTCTCGTTAAAGCGTTTGATTTTCGCTAGCTTGTCCTGAATGCGTTTGCGTTTCAGTGGCGATAGGTAATCCACGAACAGCTTACCTTGTAAGTGATCAAGCTCGTGTTGAACACAAATCGCTAGCAGGTCGTCGGCTTCAAAGGTGAACTCTTTGCCATCACGATCCAGTGCCTTAACGGTAACTTCTGCAGCGCGAGGCACAAGTGCGCGTGCACCTGGTACCGACAGACAGCCTTCTTCGATGCCATCTTCGCCACGCTTTTCCAGAATCTCAGGGTTGATTAGCACCATCGGCTCATCGCGAGTTTCTGAAATATCAATCACTACGATACGTTTGTGGATATCAACCTGCGTTGCAGCAAGGCCAATACCTTCTTCGTCGTACATGGTTTCAATCATGTCATCGACGATTTTTTGAATCTCAGGCGTCACCGCTTCAACAGGCTTTGCGACTGTGCGCAGGCGATCATCCGGGAATGTTAATACTTGTAATACAGACATATTCACTCGAAATATTGAACTGTGCCGAAACAGCACAAACCTTGTTGGCTCAATTCTAGACATTTTATAGCCTAAATGACAGCATCCTTGCACCAATTTCCATTCTGGTTCCTGCTTAATAGACCAAGGACGAGGGTCATGAATCGAATTTTCCGCAACGTTGCCAGTGTTACGTTGCCGTTACTTTTCTCTTTCAACGCTGTAGCAAATGTGGATGCGAACCCACTGACTGTTAAAGATGATGCGCCACAAACGTATGTAGTCGTGAAGGGCGATACGCTATGGGATATTTCGGCCATGTACTTAGATAGCCCGTGGTTGTGGCCTCGTTTATGGCAAGTAAACCCGGAAATCGATAACCCTCATTTAATTTATCCCGGAGACAAGCTGTCTTTGGTGTGGATTAACGGTCAGCCCGTGTTGAGCCTAAAACCGGTTAAGAAGCTGAGCCCGAAAGCTCGCATCACAGAAAAGAAAGCCGTACCAACGGTCGCGGAAGGTTTGGTGATGCCTTACCTTAAATCGGATCGGTTGCTAGATAAAGATTCGTTGAACAGAGCAGCAAAAGTGATGGGTAGCAGCAAAGGCAGTAAGTATCTGACTGCAGAAGATGTGCTGTATATCAATGGCAATCAGACCGCGACAGGTTGGGCTATTTACCGACCAGTAGCTACCTTTTCGCGTGACGATGTGTCGGAAGAGATTACCGCGCTGCGTTTGATTGCCAAAGGCGAGCTCGTTGAAGCTTCGAGTGATTATTCAGGTTTGAAGCTTACATCGCAAATGCAAGAAATCCTACGTAACGATATCGCGTTGCCAAATCAATCGGTTGAGAATACTGACTTCACGACTACGTTCTATCCGCTGCCGTCGCCACAAGGCAGTTCTGCAAAGTTGCTAGGTAATATCGAAGGTATTCGCTTTAGTTCAACTAACCAAGTCGTGGTGATTGATAAAGGCACGTCAGACAATCTCAAGCAAGGCAGTGTGTTTGATTTAAAAGAAGACGCGCACCCAGTTTACAAAGACGGCGATGAGTTCAAGAAAGAGTTTGGCGTGCTTGATAAGAAAATTACTTTGCCTCAAAGCAAAGTTGGTGAGTTGCTGGTCATTCGTCCTTATGAGTACTTTAGCTTGGCACTGATCACTAACAGTACGAAACCCATTAACCAAGATATTTCGGTGGTGTCACCGTTGGCGGACGAATTAACCATCGATGAATCGACGAAATAACGATGATCTCGCTGCCTGGTTAAAACTGAGTTGTTTGCCAGGCATTGGCGGCGTCAAAATGAATAAGCTACTGGCAAGAGACACGCCACGTAACATCGTAAACTTCTCTCCTGAACAGCTACAACAACTTGGGTTAACAACTAAGCAAATTCAAGCTTGGGCTTCAACAGATAAAGAAGTCGATGCTTGTTTAAGCTGGCTTGAGGCTTCTACAAATCATCATATCCTGACACTGACTGACCCGTGTTATCCACCTCAGCTCAAACAAATCGTTGCACCGCCACCTCTACTTTTTGTTCAAGGAAACCCTACTTGTCTTTCTCAGCCACAAATCGCGATGGTTGGAAGTCGAAATGCGAGTATTGATGGATTACAGCATGCACGTCAGTTTGCTGCAGAGTTTGTTCAGCACGATTTTATTGTCACCAGTGGTCTCGCTTTAGGCATTGATGGTCATGCGCATGATGGTGCGTTGCAAGCGGGTGGTAAGACGATTGCGGTGCTAGGATCTGGCTTAGAAAATATTTATCCGGCACGTCATCGTGGTTTAGCGCAACGTGTTATTGAACATGGGGCTTTGGTGTCTGAGTTTCGGCCTAATGCCAAGCCGCGCCCAGAAAACTTCCCGCGTCGTAATCGTATTATTAGTGGATTATCGCTTGGTGTACTGGTCGTCGAGGCGGCGAAAAAGAGCGGCTCGTTAATTACAGCTCGTTACGCGCTTGAGCAAGGTCGAGAAGTATTTGCGCTGCCAGCGTCAATCAATGCCCCCAATGCCTGCGGTGGAAACCAGTTGATACGTCATGGCGCTTGCCTCGTAGAAAAGACGAAAGATGTCTTAGATGAAATACAGTCCTTGCTTGATTGGTCTATTAATCAGAGTACCGATTTATTTTCTACGTTAAATGATGAAGAAGAATTGCCATTTCCTCAGCTGTTAGCTAACGTAGGAAGTGAAGCTACACCGGTTGATATTCTTGCAAACAGGACCAATATACCTGTCCAAGAAGTCATGATGCAGCTCTTAGAGTTAGAACTCTCTGGGCATGTCGTTGCGGTTTCAGGTGGCTATATTCGAAAGGGGAGGGGCTAGCTATGATGATGGATATACTGATGTATCTATTCGAAACCTACATCCATAGCGATGCAGAGTTACAGGTCGAACAAGACGAGTTGGAAGAAGAGTTGCTTCGTGCAGGCTTCCAACAAAAAGATATCTACAAAGCCCTTGTCTGGTTAGAAGAGCTTGCCGCATTGCAGCAAAGTGACACCTCTTCTGCAATCTCGACTTGCATGGCTTCGTCATCAACTCGTATCTACACAGCGAAAGAGATGCAGCGTTTAGATTTGGAATGCCGAGGATTTCTATTGTTTCTTGAGCAAATCAATGTGTTAACCACAGAAACTCGCGAAATGGTGATTGACCGAGTGATGGGATTAGAAACGAGTGAGTTTGAGCTTGAAGACCTCAAATGGATCATTCTGATGGTGCTGTTTAATGTGCCTGGCAACGAAAACGCTTACACGCTAATGGAAGAGCTGTTGTACACCAAGGAACAAGGGATTCTTCACTAACCATCAGGGCAAGTTCGAGTTTAACTAGAATAAACGCGAGCTTGTCTTTTTGTGTGTTTTTCACGAAACGGTAAGTATGAGTAGTAAAATCGACAACACCCTTTTCTCTGCCCATGAACACGCTTTGGAGCACGAGCCGTGTCCAAAATGTGGTGGTGAGCTGACTCTCAAGCACGGAAAACATGGCCCATTTCTCGGCTGTAACCATTACCCAAGCTGTGATTACATTAAATCGCTACACAGCAATGATGGTCACATCGTGAAAGAGTTGGGTGTGCCTTGTCCTGAGTGTGGCAATGAGTTGGTTCTCCGCCAAGGGCGCTACGGTATGTTCGTCGGTTGTAGCCATTACCCGGCTTGTCATCATATTGAGTCGATTAATCAACCAGAGCCAGAGGCGCAGTCACAAGAGCAACACGCTTGCCCTGAATGTGGCAAAGGACATTTGGTTGAGCGTAAAACCCGATTTGGCAAAACATTCTACGCGTGTGATAACTACCCTAAATGCAAATTTGCTGTGAACCTTGCTCCGGTCAAGGGGCGATGCGAAGAGTGTGGTTTTACTCTGTTGGTGGAGAAGAAACTTGCCAGTGGTGTGAAATTGCAATGTGCTAATCGTAAGTGTCAGCACACCCAGCAAGGGTAAATGAATCAAAGGAATTGAAAAGGGTCGCATCGTGCGACCCTTTTTTTGTTTTCAGCCCTAAACCACCTACTTCAGTAGGTGGTTATCATCCGCTTCGGCTTTGCCTGTAAAACTACTCATGCTAA
>NZ_JAWOQN010000229.1:0-925 GCF_033337395.1 Vibrio sp. YT-19(2023)
TTCCCGATCAAAGCGGATCTTTATTTGCGTTCAGGCAAGCTTGCCAAGCAAGCGCAATACGGACGAGCGACCGACCTCGGCAAAGATTACGTCAGTGAGATGACCCTGCTCGACAGCATTCAACCGAGCAAAAAGACGGTGATTGAGTATCAAGAAATCGTCCCTTGGCAGTTGGATAACAAATTCTACAACCCGAGTTATTTGCCGAAAGCCAATACATCGGAGCTGTAATTTAAGGTTATTAACGCCATCAAGGATGTTTTATGAAAGTGCGATTCTTTAACGTCATCATCAATGTAAACAGCGCTGCGATTAGCTTCATTGCCGCTTCATTCTGGATGGTTGCACCTGTTGCGGCCAGTGATGAGTGGAGTTTTGAATGGGATTGGGCGGTAAGTTACGAAACCGCCAAGCTGCGAGATAGCGCGTTTATGGACGCGCAAGGAAGCGCGCGTGACTCGCTCAACGCTTTACTTGATGTGCAAGTGAATTATCAAAACATTAGTGGCTTATTCACCTTGTACAGCCAAGGTTTGTATCTCAATCAGCAAGGTGAGCATGAATGGTGGGGCGAAGCGGATAATCAACTTCTTATCCGAGAACTGGCGTGGCAGGGCGAATGGCAAGTTGGTGATACCACTTTGGATGTTAGCGCGGGCAAGTTGCGCGTTGATTGGGGCGTAGGTTATGGCTATCGACCTTTAGATTTGTTCAAACCATATCGACAAAATCCGGTCGGCTTGGTGGCAGAGGAGGGAGCGGGTGTATTTTCACTTTCGTATTACGACATGTCAGGTGTATGGACGGCGATTGCAACGGACTCGAGTTGGGGGCAACAGGAGCAAAGCGCGCTTGATCAAGCCGCGGAGCAGCGTGGGTTTGGGATTCGCCGTTATGCGTTGGTGCGCGATACGGAGTACCAAAT
>NZ_JAWOQN010000230.1:0-923 GCF_033337395.1 Vibrio sp. YT-19(2023)
GGTGACTGCTCGCTTGTTCTCAGGAATTAAGGCCGCAAGCGTTGCGCCCTCTCCAGGTTGAGCAAGACGATTAGGATTGACTAACTCGCCCGCGTAAATGGTGTTTGCAACGATACGTCCCAAAGCTTGCTCAGGCACTTTGAGTGTTTCGTCGTCTATCCAGTCCACTTCCATTAACTTGGTGGTTAAATGCTTTTCATCCAAAATGGTGCCTGGCTCCAGCTCCATCGTAGCGACTACAACAGGGTGACGTTCCACCTCTTCGAGCTCTACTGTTGGCTGGTTTCTGCCGTCCATCCATTGTTTGGCAATTAATACGGCAGCAAGGCCGAAAACAATGGAGAGCAGCAATAACATGATGACTTGAGTCCGACTCATAATTTAAATCTCCCTATTCATCCACTGTGAAGTACAGTCCCCAGGCACGAGTTAATATGTCTGACGAGACGATCTTCTCTTTCCCTTCGAACACCAAAATATCTCGGCTAATGCCCAATAAATCTTTTGGTAAGCAAGGGAAGTAAGCGACATCATTGTCACGGTGTAATTGGCTTAACGTTTCGAAAAACTCTGGTACTAACGTCATCTGATAGTCTTTGGCGAGAGACATCCACAAGGCTTGATAGTCAGTCAAACTCAGTGGTTTAAACTCGATTTTGTAACCAAGACGACGTAAAAAAGCAGGGTCTGCAATTTTGCTCGGTGCAAAGTTGGATGAGCAAGCCAATGTCAGCATAAATGGCACGGTAACTTGTTGGCCGTTAGGCAGTGCTAGATGGTCGAACAAATACTCCATCGGCACAATCCAGCGGTTCAACAACGCATCAACGGGCATGGCTTGACGTCCTAAATCGTCAATAACCAAAATGCCGTTGTTTGCCATCATTTGCAGCGGCGCAATCCAAACTCTATTGTGCTCGCTA
>NZ_JAWOQN010000231.1:0-922 GCF_033337395.1 Vibrio sp. YT-19(2023)
ATCCATTAAATCCACCGTTAGAGCTTCCATTTCTGGCTCTAACAAATCAGCAGGACGGCACGTAATTGGCTCTTTACCTTCAAGGACTTTAGCTTGTAGATCGGCATTCACTGCCGCAGGAGCGGCACCGTACTCACCTTTGAGAACACCAGCGGTTTCTTTAGTGATGCTCTTGTAGCGCTCGCCGGTCAGTACGTTAATGACGGCTTGAGTACCAACGATCTGAGACGTCGGTGTTACGAGAGGAATAAAGCCAAGATCTTCACGTACACGTGGGATTTCTTCTAACACCTCGTCGATACGATCCGCTGCACCTTGCTCTTTTAGCTGACCTTCCATATTCGTCAACATACCACCTGGCACTTGAGCGATAAGGATACGGGAATCCACGCCTTTTAGTTGCCCTTCCCACTTCGCGTATTTCTTACGTACTTCACGGAAGTAAGCTGCAATAGGTTCTAGTTGATCAAGTTTCAGGTTGGTGTCGCGCTCAGTACCTTGCAGCATTGCTACAACCGTTTCTGTCGGGGTATGCCCGTAAGTACAGCTCATCGAAGAAATAGCCGTATCGAGGATGTCGATACCAGCCTCTACCGCTTTGATTGCCGTAGCGGTAGAAAGACCAGTGGTTGCATGGCAGTGGAGTGCCAGTGGTACATCACAAGAGGCTTTGATGCGTGTGATTAGCTCTTGCGCTTCGTAAGGCTTTAGCAAGCCAGACATGTCTTTGATACACAGAGAATGACAACCGAGATCTTCCAAACGCTTTGCTAAATCAACCCAAGTATCCGTATTGTGAACAGGGCTTGTTGTGTATGACAGGGTGCCTTGCGCATGAGCGCCAACATCTACCGCCGATTTCACCGCTTTTTGGAAATTGCGAACATCGTTCATCGCATCAAAGATACGGAATACATCCATA
>NZ_JAWOQN010000232.1:0-922 GCF_033337395.1 Vibrio sp. YT-19(2023)
TTCACGATTGATGTATCTAGCAGAAGTTGATTTACCTGAGTCTGCAAAAACGTTGCCGTCGGGTGTGCCTGCCCAAGTAGATTTGGTGGAGTAAGCCAATGACCGAGTATGCAATTCAAGCTCAAAATGTGGTCAAAAAGTTCGGCGACTTTACTGCTATCAATAACATCACACTCAACGTGCCCAAAGGCAGCATTTACGGATTTTTGGGGCCAAATGGTTGTGGTAAGTCGACCACCATTCGTGTGCTCACCGGCCTTCTCAGCCCAAGCGAAGGCAGTGTGGATGTGCTTGGATTAGAAATCCCAAAACAATCCGAACAACTGCGGCTCAAAATTGGCTACATGACACAAAAGTTCTCGTTGTACGACGACCTATCCGTTCAAGAGAACCTTGAATTTATTGGGCAAATTTTTGGTTTAAGCAGCAAGTCGCTGAAAGAGCGGATCGAAGAGCAGCTCAGCACTTACGGGTTGGATCAATTGCGCAAACAGCGCGTAAGCGGCATGAGTGGCGGTCAAAAGCAGCGCCTTTCACTCGCCGCGGCGACCATGCACAAACCCGAACTGCTATTTTTGGATGAGCCGACATCCGCCGTTGACCCCGAAAATCGACGCGATTTTTGGGAGCAATTGTTCGACTTGTGCGATCAAGGTACGACGATTTTGGTCACCACGCATTACATGGACGAAGCGGAACGCTGCCACCGTCTGGCGATCATGGAATCGGGCGAAATTCGTGCCGATGGCGAACCCGAACAGTTAATGGAACAGATGGGCGTTAATATCATTGAGGTGAAAGCCGACAAACTTCGTGAACTCAAAGAAAAGCTGATTCAACGTGACGAAGTTCGCTCTGCGGCGCAGTTGGGGATTCGTTTACGCATCCTTATCCACCAGCATGTCGAGCAGCCGATTGAATG
>NZ_JAWOQN010000233.1:0-921 GCF_033337395.1 Vibrio sp. YT-19(2023)
ACTCATTTATTACCTACCTCGAAACTCTTTATTTAGCTTGTTACAGCGCAGGGCTTGTGTGGTGCAGTTACTACTATTTGTATCTGCTTGTTCGCCGTGAGAAACACCCCACCAAACAGTTTCTGTGTGAGCTCAAAACCATCGTTTTCCCACTCAGTCGAACCTGCTCAATTCTGATTTTGTTGTTGGCGCTCAACATCGTCTTTTCAAATTACACCTTCTTAAAATCCATCATCCCCTTGCTACACCCTTACGGTGTTGATCAGAGCTTGATTGAACTCGACCGCTGGCTACATTTTGGCAACGACCCGTGGGTGATTACTCACGCTATTTTCTCAAGCCCTTGGGCATCTCTGGCAATCAATACCGCCTACAATGCTTGGTTCTTTTTTATGTGGATGACGCTGTTTTTCTTTGTACTGTACAAGAAGGCACGAATGTTACGCTTGCAGTTTTTACTCACGTTTCTACTGACTTGGATGATCAACGGCAGCCTATTTGCGACCGCGTTTTCGTCAGTAGGGCCGTGTTATTTGGAACTTTTGAACGGTGATGATCTTTTTGCTCCTTTAATGCAGAGATTGAACGAGCAAAGTACGTTTTTAGAAAGCGTTGGCGCATTTCCATTATGGGCTTTACAAACTCAGGATTACCTTTGGCAAGGCTATGTAACGCAGGTAAATGGCATCGGTTCTGGCATCTCTGCCATGCCAAGTATGCACGTATCCATTGCGGTATTAATGGCGCTATGCACTTACCGTCTCAATAAAACATTGGGATACTTTGCCTGCGCTTTTGCGGTCATCATTCAAATAGGTTCGGTCCATTTGGGATGGCATTACGCGGTCGATGGCTATTTTTCTGTGTTTTCTACCTTGGCGATTTGGAAAGCTGTATGATGGGCGCTATCGATCCTTCTTC
>NZ_JAWOQN010000234.1:0-919 GCF_033337395.1 Vibrio sp. YT-19(2023)
ATAATAGGCGGTGTGACGAGGCGATAGGATGAGCTTCAAATCTCGTTTGGTGGTATTCACCACGGTTTGGTTTTGTTTGGCGATGGCGGCCATTGCTCTGACTTACAATTGGCAAAAAGAGACCATTGAGCTTCGCACCAAGCAAAGCTTACATCAAGATCTAGCCAGTCACATGCGGGATGATAATCCGCTCATGATTGGTACGGACTACAATCCCAAAGCACTCAAGTCGATTTTCCACACCCTCATGTTGATAGGGCCTGATTTCGAAATCTATTTTCTTGATAGCCAAGGCAACATTACTACGCACGCTGCGCCAGAAGGGACGGAATTGATGGGAGCGGTGAATCTGGCTCCTATTCGTCAGTTTCTCAGTGGAGAACCTTTCCCGATTCTAGGCGATGACCCGCGTAATCGTGATGAACACAAAGTCTTTTCGGTCGCAGCGATAGAGGAGCTTGGCTCAACCATTGGTTATTTGTACGTGGTGATCGGAAGCTCTCGTCATACGGCCATTGCCAACGCTCAAGTGGATTCGTCGTACTTGGCGCTTGCGGGTTTAGTGCTTATTTCGATTTTAGGTTTCGCTTTTGGCTCATATTTCTTGGTTAAGCGCAGCTTGTTAAACCCGATTGAACGTGTGACCGATCAACTGCAAAAACAAGCCGAACACGACTTTCGCCTACAACCCGATTTTGCACATCAAGTGCCGGAGCTAGTGCCGATTGCTCGTTCTTATCAATTGATGGCAAAACACATCCAGCAGCAATTTTTGCAACTTGAATATCAATCCTCTCATCGCCGTCAAAGTCTTTTGCAACTGAGCCACGATTTAAAAACGCCACTCTCGAGTGTGCTTGGGTATTTGGAAACTTGGCGTTTGCAGCATCCTGACCCCGATCCGCTCATTGAAGTGGCG
>NZ_JAWOQN010000235.1:0-919 GCF_033337395.1 Vibrio sp. YT-19(2023)
CGATTACCAGTACAGGGATCATTAACTTACGCATTCTTAGTATCTCCCTTGACGTGAACCTGTTGAACGAGACTGCGTGTTCGATGTTTCTTCTTGTGTACGCTCAGACTCTAGTTGAATGTGATCGTAGGTTGAAGAAGATTTCGATTTACGTTTAGTGTCTGTTTGGCCTTCTTGACCTGCCAATTTATCGATTGGTAGGTACAAAAGGTTGCCGCTTGATTCAGAGTCAATCAACACTTTAGATGTGTTGGTGTAAACCTCTTCCATCGCGTCAATGTACAGACGGTCACGTGTTACGCCAGGAGCCGCTTGGTATTCAGGTAGTAGTTTTTCAAACTGTGCTACTTGACCCAATGCTTCGTTAGTTACACGCTCGTTGTAACCTTGAGCTTCTTTCTTCAAACGTTCAGCACGACCCGTTGCCTTCGGCAAGATTTCGTTCTTGTAAGCTTCTGCTTCACGGATGAAACGCTCTTCATCCTCACGCGCAGCAATCGCGTCATCAAACGCATCTTTTACTTGCTCTGGCGGACGTGCAGACTGGAAGTTCACGTCAACAATCACCAGACCCATATCATAGCTATCGATGATTTGGTTTAGTGTTTCTTGAGTGCTTTGACGAATTTGCTGACGACCACTGGTTAGAATGCTATCCATTAGTGAATCACCAATTACCGCACGTAGCGCAGAGTCTGTTGCTTGACGCAAGCTATCATCTGCATTGGTCACGCGGTATAGGTATTTGTATGGGTCAGCAACTCGGTATTGAACGTCCATTGCAACCGTTACTACGTTTTCATCTTTCGTCAGCATTAGACCAGATGCACGTAGTGAGCGAATCGCTTGTACGTTAACCGCTTCGTATTCATCAATAAAACGAGGACGCCAGTTAAGGCCTGGGTCTACGATACGATCG
>NZ_JAWOQN010000236.1:0-919 GCF_033337395.1 Vibrio sp. YT-19(2023)
CAACAGGTAGAATGTTCGGCGATTATTCTCCAGCTCTAGACGCTGTAATACATTGTTCCAGTTGAGGTTTTCGTTCTCGTACTCTAATCGCTCTAGCTCAAACAAGGTTTGTTGTCGCTCTAAGTTCTCGACTTCACGCTGATTACTAAATTGAATGAATTTTTCATGATATTGACCGTAGGTTTGATAGGCCAATTCGAAGTTTTTATCTCCGGCGTAAGCCATAGCAGCGACTTTTAACAGCTCCATTTGCTGCTGTTTGATGTAGCGACTCTCGATGATCTCAGGAAGTAAAGGCGTAATCATCGTTAATAAAGCTTGATACTGCTTACGCTCTAGCATGTACTCAGCTTGTAACAACTTAAATGTTGCCAAGTACGCATTCGAGGTTTCACGGTACTGCAAGTTTTCGGCAAGCTTGAGATGACGCAGCATGTTTTTTTCGTTGTTGGTTTCGCGATACAGAGACGCAAGCTCCAAGTTCACCCGAAAGCGAAAACGTCCATCACCAATAATCTGCGCAAGCTTTAAAGCGGCTTGATAAGATTGGATGGCTTCATCGTATTGGAACTGAGCTTTGTGTAGCTTGGCAATAGTTAGAACGCTAAGCAACTCATTAAACGACATGCGGCGGTCTTTAATATAACGATACGCCTGCTTCAGCACGACTTCAGAGCGGTCATAGCCTTGAATTTTTACCAATACATCACCGAGCTCTAGTGCTGCTCGTTCGACTAAGCCCTGCGCACCTGATGACTCCGCCGCTTCCATCGAAGACATCAACGCCGCGTACGATTTCTTATAGTCCCCTTGCTCATCGTAGTAACGACCTTTGAGCAACAGAACTTCCGATTCCAATTTCTTGTCACCTTTTTCTCGTGACGTTTCAAGCAAAGCATCCAACGACGAGAGCGCGGTA
>NZ_JAWOQN010000237.1:0-918 GCF_033337395.1 Vibrio sp. YT-19(2023)
CAAATTGCTGCGAATGTACTGGCTATCCGCACTGTTGCCTTTGCCTAATTGAGCGTATTGTTGGTTAACTTTTAACTTTGGAATGCTGTCAGGGTTGATGGAAACGGTCCATTTCCCATGATCTTTAAATACCGATACGTCCGGAATGACGTATTCTGTGTCGTCTGGGGTAATGCGGCTGCCCGGACGAGGATCTAACTGTTGGATCAGTTTTAGTACTTCGCGTAGATCCGCTTCTTTTAGCTTAGTTTCTTTGATGACCAGTTTGTAATCGCGATTACCAAGGTGATCGATGTGATCGGCAAGAATCATTTTGGCTTCTGCAAGCCAAGGCGTGTCTTCTGGGAAGGTTGCAAGTTGCAGGAGTAAGCATTCTTGCAGGTTCCGCGATGCCACACCAAGCGGGTCAAACTGTTGGATGCGTTTGCGCACGGCTTCGACCTCATCCAACTCAATATCTTCGTTGTCGAAGCTTTCGTGAATCTCTTCAGGAGATAGGGTCAGATAGCCGTAATCGTCAATCGCATCAATGATGGCAATGGCAATCGTACGGTCGGTTTCACTGAAAGGCGATAAGTCGAGTTGCCACATCAGGTAATCGTGTAGCGATTCTGTGGTTTCGCCTTGGTAGACCGGCATATCATCGTCTAACGCTAAACCGGTACTGCCCGTATTTGCGCTGTAGACATCATCCCAAGTTGTGTCGATTTCAAGCTCTGAGCTGATTTCGGACTTTTCGATGACGTCAGAACTATCAGGAACTTCGATTTCTGTTGGCTCGTTGGCACTGTTGTCAGCAGTTTCGAGTGCTGATTTGTCTTCACCATTTGCTTGAGGTTCTTCGTGGCCTTCTTCAACTTCCAATAGCGGGTTTGAGTCCAACGCTTCTTGGATTTCTTGTTGAAGATCGAGAGTCGA
>NZ_JAWOQN010000238.1:0-914 GCF_033337395.1 Vibrio sp. YT-19(2023)
CTAATACTTCACCGAGTGAAACCGACGCTTTGGTTAAGTTCGCGACACCAACAGTAGACTGCTCCGCCACCTCTCGAATTGTGCTGGACTGAGTACGGATATCAGCAAGCTCAGAGGCGATATCATTCGCAACCGCACTTTGTTCCTCCGCGGAAGTGGAGATTTGAATGCTCATGTCCATCAATGAACGAGCCGAGTCCGCAATCGCTGTAACATCTTGACCAATTTCATCGATCAACTGGCTGCTTGTTTGGGCTTGCTTGACCGTTCTGCCAGTAATCGAAGCGATGTTTTGGCTTTCCGATTGCAGCTTCTCAATCATGGCTTGTATCTCTACCGTGGCTTGTTGTGTACGACTTGCCAGCGTTCGGACTTCATCGGCTACAACGGCAAAACCGCGGCCTTGTTCGCCTGCGCGAGCCGCTTCGATAGCGGCATTGAGAGCTAACAGGTTGGTCTGCTCAGAAATTGCATTAATGGTCGTGATGACATCATTAATCTGCGTAGTGTTTTCATTTAAGTTGGTGACTGATGAAGAAGCTTGCTAGATGTAGCTCGACAAGGTTTCGATCTCAGCAATAACGTGCGGTACTCGGCTACGGCTCGTTTCTATTTTTTGTGCATCTTGATCCGATTGCATGGTCGCTTGTTGAGAGATGCTCGAAACCTCTTTGGCAGACGCCGTCATTTCTTCCATTGCGGTTGCGACAGAATCAAGAGTTTGGTACTGGTGCGTAATCTGTGTCTCGCTCAGTTTCATGTCTTGTTCAAATGCAGATGATGTTTCACTTAGCGTATTGGCGTTTTCTTTTACGCTATTGACCAGTTCGCTTAATGTATCCATCGACTTATCTAGTGCGCAGCCAATGGTGCCAAACTCGTCACGGCCAGGGTGAAAGCCCAATCGAGAAGTT
>NZ_JAWOQN010000023.1:0-71402 GCF_033337395.1 Vibrio sp. YT-19(2023)
CAGGGAGTATCCTTCCTAATCAAACGAATCATCGTCAGTCTCCGAGGGTTGGGGAAACGTTCATATCATTTCTCCTTTACTTGTTCCACAAAGTAACCAGTAAGCATGGCTAAAATGCTTGAAATCATCAAACTTCCCTCAATTTGATAATAGGTTAGGGCAACTGAGCTCACCAAAGCCACAATAACACTCGCGAGCACCGCTGCATTTTTAATGGTGGGTACTACTATCGCGATAAAAGTTGCGGCCACAGCAAATTCCAAACCCATTTCGTTCAGTTCAGGGATTAGACTTCCCGCAATAATGCCCGTCAATGTCGCGACATTCCAAAACAGGTAAAAACTCAGACCAGCCCCAAGTGCATACCAGCGATTAAATTGTTTATCGGAATGGTGGCCTACAATCGCAAACAGCTCGTCAGTAAGTAAGAAGCCGAGTGATAATCGCCATTTTAGAGGGAGCGGTGCAATTTTACTGCGCATCGATACACTGTAGAGGAAGTGTCGAGAGGTGATAAAAAACGTTGTCAGTAACATGGTCACTAGACCTGCTCCCGTTTTAATCATTCCCATCGCGACGAGCTGTGCAGAACCTGCGAACAAAATGGCGGATAGTGCTTGTCCTTCCAAAGGGTGAAGCCCAGTATCAATTGCGAATGAGCCTGCGAGTAAGCCCCAAGGGAGCACTGCGATACTCAAAGGCATCATCGCAAGTGTACCTTGCCAAAATAGCGTGGCTTTTGATTCTTTTTGTAACGGCAAAGTGTGGTCCATAGTTTCTTCTTATTTATTCCTAAATCAGATTACCAAGATAGCTCGGTAGTCGCATAACGCCTTGTACAATATTGCTGCTTTAGCTGTGACGGACGTATTGGCCGGGAGTGACGCCCATGGCTTTTTTAAAGTGTCGATGCAGATGGCTCTGATCATGGAAGCCACATTCTTGTGCCACGTCTGAAATTTTTTGTCCCATTTTTAGTAGCTTCTTCGCCATACGTAAACGTTGCTGAATTTGATAGGCATGAGGCGGAAAGCCAAATTGCTTTTGAAACTCTCTCAGCAGATGAAAAGGGCTTAATCCAGACAGTTTCGCGAGTTCTTCTAGTGAGACGTCCGTTTGTGGAAAGTCTTCCAAAAATTCTCTGACGAGCTGCACTTGTCGCTGAGCTCTGGTTGACTCTTTCAGTGGTGCCCGATGAGTGCTGTGTTTACTGGCTAGCTTGATCAACGTGCCGTAAACCAAAGTTTCTCTCAATAAACGGTTGTCTGATTTTTCTAGTGTTTCAAATACCAGTCGTAACTGACTAGCCAGCTCAGGATCGTAAACCACAGGTTGAGGGAAATAGGGTAGAGCTACATTTGGTGAGCCAAGCTCTTGTCCTAAAGTTTGAAACTGCTGAGGTACGGGGTACATTGCTTTGTATTCCCAGCCGCCTTCCGAGGCTGAATGCCCGTTGTGTACTTCATCTGCATTAACAAGGATGATGCTGTCCTGTGGCGCGATATGATTCCCGCCCGTCCTAAAAAATTGTTGTGCCCCTTTTTCGATGACACCAATAGTGTAACCTTCGTGGCTATGGCGTGAAAAATTCTGCTTCTCATACTTTGCATCGAGAAGTTCTAAACCGCCGAGCTCTTGAGCTATCTTGAAGGTAGCGATTTCCTTATTCTTTTCTTTCATCTTTATCCGGTCTGCTCAAGAAAATCATTTTAGAAGTGTAACGGATCCATCGTGCTTATTTTTGTACAAAATTGCTATTCGATTTTGATAAACAGGCGAATTGATTGCTATTTCTCATATGGGCAAACTATGATTTTTATTTTTTGAGTTATCTTGGCTATTTTGGGCTGGATGATGTCATTTTGTTGGTATAACATTCGCCGCCTTGTTGTAGAAAAGCGGTTCCATCATGATTGATTTATCTGTACTTCCTGTTTATCTCACCGCAGTAGTGGCTTTGTTGCTGTTACCAGGGCCCGATATGTTGCTGATAGCGAGCTCAAGTATGAGTTACGGTAAGAAGGTCGGTCTTTTTGCTAGCTTAGGCAATGCGACGTCTGGTGTTATTCTTACTTTGCTTGCTGCGATGGGCGTATCTACCCTGATTGCCATGAGCCCAATAGCCCTTAAAGTCCTTCATCTACTAGGTGGCGCTTACTTGTTAAAAATGGGTTGGGACTGCTTACGAGCTGAGGCATCTTCGGCTCCAGAGCTTGATGGTCAAAACAAAATGGCATCAACTTATTATCAACGTGCTTTGATGAGTAATTTGCTCAACCCTAAAGCCTTAGTCTTTTTTGTGATGTTTTTGCCGCAGTTTGTCTCAAGCAATATCACGGCATCTTCTGGTGAGCAGATGCTAGCGCTAGGGTTATTGTTGAACGTTCTTGGCTTGTCATTCAATTTATTACTTGTTGGGTTAGCAGGCACATTGGGCAAAGGGCTGCTCGAGAACGAAAAATTCCGCACGTATCAACATAAACTAATGGGGTTAGTGTTTGTTATTCTGGCGTTGTGGATGCTGAGTAGTTTCGCCTTGTAAAGTTATCATATTCCATCAGAAAGCCAGCAATTGCTGGCTTTTTGTTTTAGGATATTGGTGTTTCCTAAGGAGAGGGTATATGAAGCTTGAATTTTGTTTAAATCCAGATCAAACAGACCTTGATTTTGTTCGTGAAGGTATTCGATCTTATAACCGACTGCATTTACCTGAAGGGGAAGTGCATGCTGTAGGCTGTTTCGCAAAAGATGAGAATGGCAAGATCATGGGTGGCTTGACTGGCGAAATGTTTAAAAATACGGTATTTGTTGAGTTTTTGTGGGTAGACGCTGAAAGTCGAACCTCTGGTCTCGGTAGCCAATTAATGTCGATGCTAGAACAAAAAGTAAAGCCTCATGGGGTTACCCATGTTTATTTGGATACCTACAGCTTTCAAGCTCTTGAGTTCTATCTCAAATTGGGTTTTGAGAAAGTGGGGCAGTACTCAGGCTATCCTGCAGAGGGGATCCACAAGTACTTTCTACAAAAGGAAATTGTAGGCTAGGGAAAGCACGGGTTAGCTTGACTTGTTCTCGTTAAAATCAAAAAAAGAGGCGCGAATTTGCGCCTCTTGTTGTATCAAATATCTATGTTTCTCTTTGACTTACAAACTTTGCTGGTGCGCGTCGATAAGTTCGTTCATCTTCGCTTCTGCTGCTTGCTGTGCTTGTTCATAGCTCATATCCGCAGGGAAGAGGTTGATGACTTCGTAGTAACATTTTAGTTTTGGCTCAGTACCAGAAGGACGAACAATCACGCGTGATTGATCTTCTAGGTGATAAATCAATACGTCACTTGCCGGTAAGTCAATGGATTCTTCAGAGCCGTCGTCAAACATGCGAACCGATGTTTTAAGATCTTCGGTTACTGCAACTTTTTTACCAGCAATCTCTGTTGGTGGATTGGCTCGGAGTTTGTCGCCGATTGGTGGAGAGTTCGGGTCGAGAGCGATGCTGCGTTGTGCGTTGAAGTAGAAACCGTGCTCGCGGTACAGCTCTTCCAGTTTATCCCACAGTGTTTTGCCTTGCGCTTTAAGCTTGCCTGTTAGCTGTGAAAACGCGACGATTGCAGATAAACCATCTTTATCCCACACCTTGTTACCCACGGTATAACCGAGCGCTTCCTCATAAGCAAACAAGAATGGGTTGGTTTCTGTCTCTTGTTCCATGGCAACGTTAGTAAGCCATTTAAAGCCAGTTAATGTTTGATAGTATTGTGCGCCATGCGCCTTAGCGATGCTGCTCAGCATTCTTGAGGATACGATGGTGTTGCCAACCAAAGCGTTAGGTTGCTGTTCCAGCAAGTAATCGCCAAACAGTGAGCCCACCTGATCACCCGTTAGCATTTGATACTCGCCATCTGGGCGTTTAACTGCCACGGCAAAACGGTCCGCATCTGGATCGTTCGCGCAAGCGATATCGGCATCTACGGACTTACCTAATGCCATCACCATATCCATTGCACCGGCTTCTTCAGGGTTTGGGAAGTTGACGGTTGGGAAGCTTCCATCAGGTTCGCGCTGTTCCTTAACACTTGCCACTTTTTGGAAGCCTGCGTCGGCAAGTAGCGTTTCCGCCATATTCGCGCCAACGCCATGCATTGCGGTGTAAGCAATAGATATATCGGTATTGTTGTCAGGAGTAAGCAGCGCGTTTTCATTCATTGTCTTACGGTAAGTTTGGTAGTAGTCGTCTTCCAACCAAACTAACAAACCGTGCTGTTTTGCATCATCGAGAGACATTAAAGGTAATGGCTTCGTTGTTGCGTCATCAATTTTCGCTGCGATTCCAGAGTCGTGCGGAGGAATAATCTGTGCGCCATTTTCCCAATATACTTTAAAGCCATTGTATTCTGGTGGATTGTGGCTGGCAGTAACAACAACAGCGGCCGCAGCATTCAATGTACGGACACCAAACGCAACAATTGGGGTTGCTGCAACTTCATACGTTAGGTAAACCTTGATACCAAGGGCCGTCAGTACGGATGCGGTATCATGCGCGAATTGTTTTGAATCGGGACGACCGTCGTAGCCAATAACGACACCACGACTCGCGGCATCTTTGACTTGCTCAAGCAAATAGTTCCCTAAACCAGTGGCGGTCTCTTGAATCACCAAGCGGTTCATTCGGTTTGGACCTGCGCCCACTTTGCCACGTAAGCCTGCAGTCCCAAAGGCAAGGCGTGAGCCAAAGCGATCAGTAAGTTCTTGTTCATTGTTTGTATCGACGAGGTGTTGTAGCTCTTCACGAGTCTTAGGATCAGGGTCTCGTTCTAGCCATTGCGTAATTAGTGCTGTCATATCAGTCATTCCTTAGTAGGGGGAGCCTACTTTCTTGGACACTTCGTTTGGTAAGTATCTCAATGTTTTCTTTTAAATCAATCTAAATGGTTCTCAATTACATTTCAAAGAGGGCAATCGATAAACCGAATTAATTTTTCTTATCCGAACAAAATTTAATCATATTTAATTTCTTGAAGAACCTTGGAACTATAACTAGCCTTTTAACATAAATATAACAAACCGTGTCGAAATCGTAGTTTTTGTGATTTTTCGTAAAGTTGTTCGATATTTGCATCGGGACGCAAGGAAGCTCGCGTAGGCGTAGCGGCTGAGCAGAGGAGAGATCTTTTGAAAAGATTAACGACTACTCTAGCCTTATCACTGAATGTGATCTTAATCACATTTTCCTCTTTTGGTTGGTCAAAGGAAAATGACTACAACATGACAAAAGGGGTCACAGAGATAAGTGGGCAAGTGTATGAATTACATATGCTGATTTTCTATATCTGCTGTGTAATTGCTTTGATTGTTTTTGGTGTGATGTTCTATTCCATCTTCCGTCATCGCAAGTCAAAAGGAGCAGTTGCCGCACATTTCCATGAAAGTACAAAAGTGGAAATTATTTGGACGGTCATACCCATCATCATTCTTGTCTCTATGGCGATTCCCGCAACAAAAACTCTAGTAGCAATGGAAGACACAAGCCAATCAGATATCACGGTCAAGATCACAGGCTCGCAATGGAAATGGCATTACAGCTATTTTGGCGAAGATGTTGAGTTTTTTAGTTTGCTTGCCACCAGCCAAAAACAAATTGATGGAATCGAAGCTAAAGGCGCACATTACTTACTGGAAGTAGACAACCCTTTGGTGTTGCCTGTGAATCGCAAAGTGCGTTTTTTGATGACTTCTGATGATGTCATTCACTCTTGGTGGGTACCGGACTTTGCCGTCAAGAAAGACACCATTCCAGGTTTTATTAATGAAGCATGGACAAGAATTGATGAGCCAGGCGTATATCGCGGCCAATGTGCGGAGCTATGTGGTCGTGCACACGGATTTATGCCAGTGGTGGTGCATGCGATGGAAGAAGAAAAGTTCGATGAATGGCTAGCGAGTAAGAAGGAAGAACTCGCGCTTCAAAAAGCGGCGGCACAAGAAGCGCTCTCTCAAGACTTATCTATGGACGAATTGATGTCGCAAGGCGAATCGATATACACGGCGCGTTGCGCTGTGTGTCATCAGGCAAATGGTGAGGGGATTCCGGGTGCATTTCCCGCGATTAAAGGCAGTCCTATTGCAACCGGAGATGTTACAGAGCACATAGATATTATTGTCAACGGTCGCCCGGGCACCGCAATGCAGGCTTTTTCTAATCAGTTAAGTGACAAAGAAATTGGCGCGGTTATCACATATCAACGAAATGCATGGGGCAACGATACTGGCGATACAGTGCAAGCATCCGATGTGAATGCCTTTAAGGCACAAGGCAGTGCTAAGGAGGAAATATGAGTAAGCCAATAGATAAGGCAGTGAAGTCTGCGCCAGCAGAAGCCAGTGCGAACAGTACCATTGCGATCGATGATGGTCACGAGCATCATGCACCCCAGGGCATCACTCGTTGGTTGTATTCTACAAGCCATAAAGACATAGGCACCCTCTACCTTTGGTTTAGCTTTGCGATGTTTCTAACAGGTGGTGCGATGGCTATGATCATTCGTGCCGAACTGTTCCAGCCAGGGCTACAGCTAGTCGATCCGCAGTTTTTTAATCAAATGACCACGGTACACGGTTTAGTGATGGTATTTGGTGCGGTGATGCCAGCATTTACGGGTCTTGCTAACTGGATGATCCCGATGATGATCGGCGCTCCTGATATGGCGCTGCCGCGCATGAACAACTTGAGCTTTTGGATCTTACCTTTTGCATTTCTTATTTTGTTGAGCTCGTTGTTTTTACCTGGCGGCGGTCCTGATTTTGGTTGGACTTTTTATGCTCCGCTGTCCACGACTTATGGACCAGATAGCACTGCGCTGTTTGTATTCTCTGTGCATATCATGGGTATCAGCTCCATTATGGGCGCGATCAACGTTATCGTGACGATCGTAAATATGCGAGCTCCGGGAATGACTTGGTTCAAGTTACCAATGTTTGTTTGGACTTGGTTAATTACCGCTTTCTTGTTGATCGCGGTTATGCCGGTACTAGCGGGTGCGGTGACCATGGTTCTTACTGACAAATATTTCGGGACTAGCTTCTTTGACGCAGCTGGTGGTGGTGACCCGGTAATGTTCCAACACATCTTTTGGTTCTTTGGTCACCCAGAAGTGTACATCATGATTTTACCGTCGTTTGGAATCATTTCCGCCATTCTGCCTGCTTTCAGTGGTAAGAAGCTGTTTGGTTATCATTCGATGGTTTACGCGACGTGCAGCATTGCATTGTTATCTTTCCTTGTGTGGGCGCACCACATGTTTACCACGGGGATGCCAGTTTTTGCTGAGCTCTTCTTCATGTATTGCACTATGCTGATTGCGGTACCAACGGGGGTGAAAGTCTTTAACTGGGTTGCCACCATGTGGCGTGGAGCTCTGACATTTGAAACGCCAATGTTGTTTGCCATTGCCTTTATTGTGCTTTTTACCATTGGTGGCTTCTCGGGACTAATGTTGGCGATTGTGCCGGCGGACTTCCAATATCATGACACTTACTTCGTAGTTGCCCATTTCCATTATGTGTTGGTATCTGGTGCGGTATTCTCGATCATGGCAGCGGCATACTACTGGCTACCTAAGTGGACGGGCAATATGTACGACCACAAGCTGAGTTTATGGCATTTCTGGTGCTCAATTATTTCCGTCAATGTCCTGTTTTTCCCAATGCACTTCCTAGGCTTAGCAGGCATGCCAAGGCGCATACCGGATTACGCCATTCAGTTTGCTGATGTTAATCAAATAGTATCAATTGGTGGGTTTGCATTTGGGTTGTCACAACTGATCTTCTTATGGTTGGTGATCAAGTGTATTCGTGGCGGGGAGAAGGCTTCTGCAAAACCGTGGGAACGTGCGGAAGGCTTAGAGTGGACAGTGCCAAGCCCTGCGCCGCATCATACGTTTACTACACCGCCTAAGATTGACTAGCAAAGAGTGGGGTGAGTGACATGAAACCGAATCCATCAAACAAGAAGCTCACAGTGAAGTTGCTTTTGGCGACCCTGTTAATGTTTGGCTTCGGCTATGCACTGGTCCCACTTTATGACGTGATGTGCGACGCACTGGGAATCAATGGAAAGACAAGTGAAGTAGCCGCCATTCAACCGACAGGTATGCAACCGGACATGAGCCGAACTATTCGCGTGGAGTTTATGGCGCATGTCAGCCCAGATATGCCTTGGGAGTTTAGACCCAAAGTGATTTCGATGGATGTTCACCCAGGTGAAGTCGTGCAAACCGAATACCTTGCATTTAATGAAAGCGGGCAGAAGTTGGTGGGGCAAGCCGTTCCTTCTGTTTCTCCCGGGACTGGAGCTGCTTACTTCAATAAGATTGAGTGTTTTTGTTTTAACCAGCAGCCTCTGGATGGTAAACAGCAAGCTCAAATGCCGTTGATTTTTTATATCGAACCGGACTTGCCGGAGTCTATACACACGTTAACGCTGTCTTACACACTCTATAAACTTCCCCCTCCTACAGGCTCTTAGCCACTCAGGGAGAGAGATACAGACCAAGGTTGGTCAGTAAGGAGAGAAATTATGAGTAACAAGCCAGGAACATATTATGTTCCCGCTCAAAGTAGCTGGCCGATCATCGGTGCATTTGCTCTGTTTTTGGTTGCTGTTGGCGCAGGCATGACCGTCCAGGGGACACAAAGTGACGGTGCAGTGGGAACCATTGGTGGCATTGTGCTAGCGGTGGGCTTCTTGTTCTTGCTTTACATGTTGGCGGGTTGGTTTAGTAATGTGATTACTGAATCACTGAGTGGAAAATACAGCTCGCAAATTACTCGTTCTTTTCGCCAAGGAATGAGCTGGTTTATCTTTTCTGAAGTGATGTTTTTTGGTGCCTTTTTTGGTGCCTTGTTCTACGCCAGAATGATTTCTGTGCCTTGGTTAGGTGGGGCAGATAATAACTTCATGACTAACGAAGTCCTGTGGCCAACCTTCGAAGCGATGTGGCCACTCACACTGACACCGGGGGGAGAAACAACACAAGCTATGCCGTGGCAGGGCATACCCCTTACCAATACTATCTTGCTGCTATTGTCGTCTATTACGCTACATATGGCGCATATAAGCCTTGAACAAGACAAAAGAACGGCACTGATTGTTTGGTTAGAGATAACCATCGTACTTGCTGGTTTTTTCCTATATTACCAAGCGGTTGAGTATGTTCATGCTTATCAAGACATAGGGCTCACGTTGCAGTCCGGTATTTACGGTAACACGTTCTTCATGTTGACGGGGTTCCACGGTTTACACGTTTGTCTTGGGACTATCTTCTTGATCGTGCTGCTGTTCAGAATCGCTAAAGATCACTTTTCGCCAAAGAACCATTTTGCCTTTCAAGCGGGCAGCTGGTATTGGCATTTCGTGGATGTGGTTTGGTTATGTCTGTTTGTGTTTGTTTACGTACTTTAGGCGCACTGTGAACTCTTGGTTCGACTAATAAGGGCGAGGGTTTGGTGCTAGCCAACCCGAGCTGAGCGCAATAAGCAAAAGGACGACCACCAAAGCGGAGAACATGACTCGACGGCCTAAGTAATGACTCATGGGGTTGTCTCTTTTTTCAGGATTATCTGGGTCTTCACGAACCATTTCGATAAGCGCTTTTGCGAGGTTGAAGATAATGAAAAGCAGCAAAAGGACAAGCGTCAGTTTGAATAGAAATACGGTGGACATGGCACCTCCGGTTTCATCATTGTTGTTATCAAGACAATTATGGCTATCGAAACGGTTTTGGGTTGCAGTTGGTTTAACTGTGGTTGTGTTTTCTCTTTTGGTCAAACTGGGTTTTTGGCAGTTTGAGAGAGGGCAGGAAAAACAAGCATTGGAACAAGCCATTCTCGCGCGTGCGGATAGTGCGTACCAAGCACTAAGCGTCGTTCTTGAAGACAACGACTGGCGAGAGGAAAGTATCCTCGGGAAAAAAGTGGAAGTTAATGTTGTTCCTCAGGCGTTTTCCGTAATTTTGTTAGACAACCAAACGCATAAAGGCAGTGTGGGATATTTAGCATTTCAGATTGTATTGACGAGCGATGAGCCTAGTGCCTATGCGTTATTGGAGCTTGGTTTTGTCGAGGGAAGAGCAGAACGCTCAGTGTTACCAACGGTCACCAAACTCGATAATTCGACTTTCATCACAGGACGCCTGTACCGAAAATCTACTAATCCACTGAGTTCAGAGTTAATGCCGGAAGTTGGCGATGTTATTCGCGTGCAAAACCTAAACATCGCGCAATTGAATCAGCTACTGAATATTGAACTTATGCCCGCAGTCTTGCAGCCAGACAATTTAACTCGTTGGCCCTATGACTTTCCTTGGAATCCATTGCCACTCAATAGTGCCAAACATTTTGGCTATTCGATTCAATGGTTTTCGATGGCAGGTGTTTTCTTATTACTGACTTTAATTGTTTTTGTTCGTTGGCAAAAAAAGTTGCGTCACATGGAGGTGAAGCATGACATCTAAAGTAACCAAAGGACGACTAATGTTGATTGCGCTGGTTTGTACGTTCGCGCTTCCCGCTGTCATTGCAAAAGTCATTCTCACACAAGGGTGGTATCAAAGCGGAGTGACCAATAGAGGCGAGTTAGTCGAACCATACACGACGTTAGAGCAGCTTGGTCAAGAGTCACCTCTCAAAGACCATGGTTGGCAACTCGCTTATGTATTGCCTAACGAATGCACTGAACAGTGTAAACAGCAGCTTTACCTGCTTCAGCAAAGCCATGTTGCTTTAGGTAAGTATCAAGAGCGAGTAGTGCCAGTCGTTTGGCAGACTGAGCATTCGGATCCCATGGAAGTATCGATGTTAGCGATGCAAATGAATGAATTGGTTACCGCTAAAGTGAAACCTGGGCAAATGTTGATCGTTGATCCTCTTGGGCAACTGGTGATGTCTTACTCGCCGAAACCAAATGAGGACTTAGTCCTAATGAATAAAGGTATGTTGGCGGACTTACGCAAGCTCTTAAAACTGTCACGAGTCGGTTAGAGGAAGTGCATATGAAATTAATTCAGTTGGTTAGATTCAGTTTGCTGCTAACTCTCGTGGTGATCATGTTAGGGGCATATACTCGCCTTTCAGATGCAGGGTTAGGTTGCCCGGACTGGCCTGGTTGTTATGGGCACTTTTCTGTACCGCATCAAGAAGAAGACGTCATACGTGCTAACCTGAACTTCCCCGAGCGGGCAGTAGAGCATGAGAAAGCATGGCTTGAGATGATTCATCGCTATTTTGCGGGAACGTTAGGTTTAGTCATTTTTGCGATGGCAGCGATATCAGTAAGGTCTGAGCGTGTAAATTCAACCATTCCGATGTTGCTAAGCGTGTTGGTGATTGGGCAGGCACTTTTGGGAATGTGGACAGTTACTCTTAAATTAATGCCCGTCATCGTGATGCTTCACTTGCTCGGTGGTTTTGTTTTATTGGCGTTACAGGCGATTTTTTACTGCCAATTAAAAGCGCAAAACAATCTCTATTTCTCTCCATCTTCTAGCTCTCTGAGAGGCTTTTCATTGTTGGTTTTTCTGGTTGTTTTGGTGCAAGTGCTCCTTGGAGGATGGACTTCGTCAAATTATGCTGCGCTGATGTGTACCACACTGCCGATTTGTGAGGGAGACTGGATGAGCCATCTCTCATGGAAAGAAGCGTTTTCTTTCTGGCAAACTGGATTCGAGAATTATGAATTTGGTGTCTTGGAGTATCCGGCAAGAATGACTATACACGTCACTCATCGTATAGGCGCTATTGTTACCGCCACCGTGGTATTGGCTTATAGTATTGGGCTTATGAGGCAAGATTCTCATCATTCACAGAGAATTGGAGGGTGGTTGTTATTCACTCTGGTGTGCCAAATTATGCTGGGTGTAAGCAACGTAGTATTTCAACTTCCTATCTATGTCGCGGTGGCGCACAACCTTGGTGCCGCTGTTATGTTGAGTCTCGTTTGTGTTAGCCAGTTTTACTTGTGGCAGGGTAAAACGGCTTGGAATTACACCGCGAAAGGAGTTCGCTATGAGTAAAGAAATCGCGCTGTCGTTAAATGGGCGAAAGCGACTAAGTTCCGTTTATTTGAAGTTAACGAAACCTAAAGTGGTGGCGTTAATGTTGGTGACGGCAGTAGTAGGTATGAGCTTAGCCCCGGTTGATGATTTCCCCTGGTTGCAGGCGGTAGTTGGCCTAACGGGGATTGGTCTGATGGCAGGGTCTGCGGCAGCGTTTAATCATCTAATTGACCGCCGAATTGATGCGAGAATGGCACGTACACACAAACGACCATTGCCATCGGGTGAGACTAAACCATCATCGGTGATAGCCTTCGCTACAGTTTTAGGTGTCTTAGGGTTTGTACTTCTCTATGCGATAGTCAACCCGCTGACGGCATGGTTGACTTTGATGAGTTTGCTCGGCTATGCGATGGTATACACAATGTACCTCAAACGTGCTACGCCCCAAAATATCGTCATTGCAGGGATTGCCGGTGCGATGCCGCCTCTTCTCGGTTGGACTGCTGTAACAGGGCAATTACATGCGAATGCTTGGCTGCTCGTAATGATCATTTTTATCTGGACGCCACCACATTTTTGGGCTCTGGCTATTCATCGTGTCGAGGATTACCGCAAGGTAGATATTCCCATGCTGCCAGTGACACACGGCATTGAGTACACCAAAACTTCTATTCTGTTGTATACGGTGCTATTGACTTTGGTTTGTGTCCTACCGGTTTTGGTTGGTATGGTCGGCGTGGTGTATCTTTTTGCCTCGCTACTCCTCAATGCAGGCTTTATGTACCATGCATGGAAGCTAAAATATGCACCAGAGCCAAATACCGCGATGGAGACGTTTAAATTCTCTATCTATCATCTTTTGGCGTTGTTCATTGCATTGCTTTCGGATCACTATATTGGTTTTTAACCTTTCTTAAAACAGAAAACGCCGCGTGGTTCGCGGCGTTTTTGGTTTTGATACTTTGGCTTTAAGACAAAGCTTTCTAGATTTATTGAATTTCTAGCAGTTCAACATCAAAGATCAAAACACTTGCTGGTGGAATTGGGCCAGAGCCACTCTTACCATAGCCAAGCGTGCTTGGTACGAAAAGGCGGATTTTCTCACCTTCTACCATGTATTGTAGACCTTCTTGCCAGCCTTTAATGACTTGGTTAAGACCAAATGAAATCGGCTCACCACGATTAACAGAGCTATCGAATACCGTGCCATCAATCAAGGTGCCGTGGTAGTGTACTTTTACTTTACTTGTTGCAGTTGGGTGAACCTCACCTTCGCCTTTTTCAAGAACCATGTATTGAAGGCCACTTTCTGTTGTGATGACGCCTTCTTTTTTCGCATTTTCTAGTAAGAATGCTTGGCCTTTGGCAAAGTTTTCATCTGCTACTTTAGGGTTTGTCCAAGTACGGTAAATGAAAAAGCCCGCCAAAATAAAAATAATAAGAGGAAACAAAAATTTAGACACGTAATCTCCTTGTCTATTTAGGTTGTTTTAGCAAAAAGTTGATGGTTTCTGCCATGGCTTCAACGCTGTCATGACCACCAGTAATCACTTGATATTTTCCGTTTACGATAAAGGCTGGAACGGAGTTAATTTGGCCGCGAGTCGTGATCGCTTCTGCCTTAGTGATGTACTCAAACAGCGTTTTTTGCTGTGCTTCATCTAAATGGTAAGGGCTGATAAGGTTGAGAGACTCAAAGGCTTTCTCTACGGCGATTTGGCGTTCCTCAGCCGTTGCATCGGCACCCATTTGCACAGCAGTAAAAAGATCCGCCATAAACGCTTTATCTGGTGTTGATTCAAGCTGCATTACGGCAGTATAGAAGATGATGGCGCTCACTTGTGCACTTTCATTGAACGTTACATGCATTTTTTCAACGCTTTGATCGGTCAATGATTCAATTTGAGGGACAAACTCTTCCATTGAGCGGCAGTGGCCACAAGTTAAAGAGAATGCTTCAGTCAGGGGAGCTAAATCATATTCTTCAAGGGATACTGGCAAAACTTCGTATTGTTTGCCTTGCTGAGGCTGACTCTTGCCGCTATCGCATGCCGACAAAGCCATTACGGCAACAACAACAGCAAAGCCTTTCGATATGGTTTTTAACATAGTAGTGCTCTAAATGAGAAATTTGCGTTAGTTTATCGGTTAACGATAGTGACTAAAACCATTAAATAACAATAAAGTGAGACCATTGGTAACAGACTTTGCCTGACGTATGGGCTGCAAGGGTAGGGTATTTTAGTGTTGCTTTTTATTTGAGAGATGATTTTGCATTGACTCCAGTGGCATGAACGCTGCATAGACAAACCAATCGGTGAACAAAAGCGCTAAAGATTCGGCGTGTTTTGTCGACACAATGAACAAGAGTTTTTCTACGTTGGTAATGGTATGAAGCATTGGTTTTTAATTGTTTGTGGCATTCTGGCCGGGTGCAGCAGCCTCGATCAAGATATGGTCCCAGGTGGGAACATTTTAGATACAGCTCCTAAATCAAACACTGAGCTGAGACACCCAGAGTGGGGATACCCGAGCGCATCCAATGTGGCTTCTTCCCCTCGTTCATATCAAACGGCGAGGGCGTCAGTAAAAAAGTCGCAAAACGTGACCTCTCTGGAAATGTTCCTGAGCAGGCATAACATTCCTCACGAGACGCTCAGTGGTGGTCACCTGATGATACGTTTGAAAGAGCAAGTGCATTTTCAAACGGGTTCTGCACGGTTATCTGCTCAATCTCAAGACTGGATTCGAAACATTGGTCACTATCTGGCTGGAAGAACTGATGTTGATGTCGTGATTGATGGTCATGCGGATAGTACGGGAGCTGAAAGCTTCAACGACACGCTATCTGAAAAGCGAGCTCGTGAAGTAGAAAAACAACTATTGGCGACGAGTATTCCACGTCAACGAGTGTTTTCTAGAGGCTTCGGAGAGTATGTACCGAAGTGCAGCAATGCGACAGCGAGTGGTAAAGCTTGCAATCGGCGCGTAGAGCTAACATTGATCGTGGATGAATAACGCAGACGTTGGGTGGTAATCTTCGTTGTGTTGTTCTTGCATACCCGTTATTTGCTTAGTGGAGTTTAAGTTCGGAGTTGAGCAAGAAGACTGAATAAGGAAAGCTCGCACGGCAACATCTAGCTAGAAAAAATAGAAAAGAGGCACCGTTAGGTGCCTCTTTTACATCCGCCAATGTTCATAGGGGGAACTTAGGCAAATTCTTTTTCAACGTAAGCGACGATGTCAGATGACTCGTATAACCACTGTGTCTCGCCATCTTTTTCGATACGCAGACAAGGGACTTTAACTCGCCCACCACCTTGCTCTAGTTCAGCTCGATGAGTCGGGTTATTTTTTGCATCACGTAGCTCAATGTTCACCGATTGACGCTTCATTGCACGGCGGACCTTTACGCAAAAAGGGCAGGCTTCAAATTGGTAAAGTGCGTATTGTTTCGCTTTTTTATCAATACGTTGCTGTTCTTCTGCGGTGCGCTTAATACCACGAGGTGAGAACACCACGTTCAGCAATAAGATAACCTTGCCTAAAATCCAACGGATAAACTTCATAATGATCCCTTGATGTTCATTGGGTAATTGTCCTTTAAGAATGCAATCATGATGCTTGTTGCACTGACCGTGAAGTCTATCAGTTGTTTGAAATGGATAAAACCATGTATTTTATGAGGAAAATAGACGTTTAAACCAACCCCAAAAGCCACTTGCTGAAGCCGGACGGGCTTCTTTACCTTGATAAAAACTTTGCATGAGTTCGGTTCTGAATGCATCAACGTCCATGCGTTTTATGACAAGCTCATGCTGCAATGTATTTTGAGTCTGCTCGGCATGATCGTGCGCCAAGCTGAAATCCATATTTAAATAGCCTTGCGTGTATAACCAAAGGTGGGTGACTAAGATTAGGTTTTCAGCAGATTGGTTAGTAAACTTATCCGCGTGCTCATTACCCAAGGAGTCAGTCAGAACTTGCTGCATACGCTGGGTAGAGTGAGCATGTTGCTCGTAGTTAGCACTTGCTTCAATATGTGATTTGGTCAAAAGGCCAAGCAGGTGAAGAGTAGGTGCTGTTGTGGGTTTGTTCTCACAAACTTTTGTAAATAGTTGTGACTGTTCTTTTAACCAACGTCGCTTTGCTGCTTTATGTTCTTTAACAAAGGGGATTTCTTCAAATCCCATCTCTTGACTCAGTTCACTAAGAGACGTCATGGTTTTTTAGTTCCTTCACCGTTACTTCGATATGTTGATCATTGATATCAACAAAAATTGAGCTACCAGTAATCATAACAGAAAGGCTAGTACCTCGGTCAAGGTGCTGACAAATCAAGTCGATAGCGTCATAGTCAAAGCTCTCTACGTTGACGGGAAGCATTGAGAACTTTCCTGACATTTTGTCCCACCAGACAGCCGCTTTGGTGTTATAAGTGTAAACTTTTACATGCTTTGCGAGGCGAGAAGCTTTCTTAATTCTGTCTGGTTCTGGTTCGCCAATTTCAATCCAGTGAGTAATGCTTTGATCATCGCCAACATGCCATAAATCAGGCTCTTCAATCGTAGAGAGTCCTTTTGTAAACTCCAGATTGCTTTGAGCATTTAAACAGTAAGCTAGAATGCGAGCCAACATTCGTTGCGGCTTTTCAGAAGGGTGGAGGGCGATAGTTAGATTTTTAGAATCGTAATAGTCATTATTCATATCGGAAATGGCGATACGAAATTTGTAAATGGTTGGTTTAAGAGCCATAGATTTATATCTTTTTGTTGGCAAAATAAGTTTTAGGCAAAAAAATAGCCAGCTTTAAAAGCTGGCTATCGTATCAAATTCTTTAAGAATTAAAGTACTTTGATTTGCTCTGCTTGAGGGCCTTTTTGACCTTGAGAGATAACAAATTCTACTTTCTGGCCTTCAACTAGAGTACGGAAGCCGTCACCAGTGATTGCAGAGAAGTGAGCAAATACGTCAGGACCGTTTTCTTGTTGAATGAAACCGAAGCCTTTAGTTTCGTTGAACCACTTAACTGTGCCAGTAGCTGTGTTAGACATGTCTATTTCCTAAATATCTAAATAATGTAATCTTTCGCCTCAACGGCGCTTATAGCGTGGAAAAATAAATTGCTATTGCGTACCACAGGACGACGGGTTACAAGTAATCCAACGAAATGTGAAAACAAAGAACTTTCTTTCTAGCCGTGTTTGAGTCTAGGTTAATTCCACGAAGAGTCAACATATATTAGTGCTTTATGGACAAATATTTGTATTTAGTCACTATTTAACCAGCATGTTTTTGATTAAATTTCAAATAAATGACGGTGATGTGAAGTTTTTAGCATAAAATTCAACTAAATCTATAAATTTGACTTATTTATATAATTATTGTCCAATCTGGTTCGACCATTAAGGAGGATTTATGGCAAAGCGTAAAATCAGTCCTCAACCGAGTGGCTCACAACATGAGACCGACTTCGGCAGAGGTGAAATCAAAGACAACGCGTTAAAAGCGGTTGTTACCAGTCAGCTGTTCCAAACACGAGTCGTTAAAGCGAAAAAAGGTAAAGGTAGCTTCAGCCGTAAGATGAAGCATAGAGGCAAAGAGTCCTATTCAAAGTTCTCCCCAAGGTGGATTTTGAATAGGGCTTTTTTATAGGTACTAGGTGTTTGCAAAACTGATGATATTCAATTTTTTAGTACCAGATAAGTTTTCCTAATTTATCATGTACTGCTTCAACTGCTTCAACTGCTTCAACTGCTTCAACTGCTTCAGCGAACTAGGCGTTGAAAGTACCAATTAAGTACTAAAACTTACTAAGTTAGATTCATATCAATAAGCGTCACTTCCTGTCTTATGCAACTCTACTATATCTTTAGTCTAATCAAACAGCCGAGATTATGGTTTAAAAAGACTGGTGAGAAGTAGGCATGTCATCGACGAGTTATGGTACTTATGGTTGCAAATGTAAAAAAGCGTGTGCTTCTTTATTACTACTGTGGCTGTCCATTTGTCCGATGGCGCATGCACACAAGTCAGAGTCTCATTCTTTAATTGTTGCTAACTCCAAAGCGTGGAAGCCGTTCTCTTACCTTAGCCCAGATGGTGAACCTAAAGGTATTTTAATCGACTTTTGGAAAGAGTACGCGGCGAACAACCAAATCGACGTTCAGTTTCTCCTTTTGGATTGGGATGCTTCTTTACAAGCCGTAAAAGAGGGTAAGGCTGACTTTCACGGAGGACTTGTCTACTCGCCCGAAAGAGCGAAGTATATGGACTTTGGCGCAGTCATAATGCCTATCCAAACCAAACTGTACGTAAATAAAGATGTACTTTCGGTTGATATCAGGAGTGTTTTAACTGGCGAAATGACGCTGCCAATTGGCGTTGTTAAAGGAAGTTACGAGTCTGAGTTTGTTCAGACGAATTATCCGAATGCACCTATCGCAGAATACATTAACAATGATTCGATGATACAAGCCGCCGTCGATAAAAAGGTGCTGTACTTTGTTGCAGACCTGCAAGTTGCTAACTTTTATATGGCAACCACGCCGGGAGCGGGTATGTTTGTCCCGACAATTAGCTTATATAGTAAAGATCTTCGGATTGCAGCAGGAATGCACAGTGCAACTTCCATTTTAGAGGTATCAAGAGCGTTTGAAAAAGTCATCGATACGGATCGTGAGCGGATCCTCACCCGTTGGAGTGTGGTGAAAACGGTTTATCCACTTTATCTTTTCCCTATTGCTATTTTCATTATGGCGGTTGCAACGCTTTATCATATTTTTGCCCTCAAACGTATGGTTGCTCTTCGGACAAGGCAGTTAACGATTGCCAATCAGCAATTGCTAGAGATGACGTTGACGGATTCTCTCACAAAGCTATACAACCGTAGACACCTGATTGAGCAATTGGCGCTACTGAATCATTTGAAGCGAAACTTAACGGTGATGGTGTTTGATATTGATGATTTTAAATCAATCAATGATCGATATGGCCACCTTGCTGGAGACCGAGCAATAGTTGCCATCGCAGAAGCCGCTAAGTCGATGACTGATGACCGAATGACATTGGCGAGAATTGGAGGAGAAGAGTTCGCACTCGTTACGTCTTCTCTGTCAGAGCGAGAAGCGCTCAATTTTGCCAATATGCTTTGTAAAGCCGTTTACGATCAGCCTGTTATACTGGGCGGACAAGCAATTCATTTGAGTATCAGTTTGGGCTGTGCTTACTATCCTGAGTTTACCCACATCGTGAGCTTGCAAGATGCTGACGAGTTGATGTATCAAGGTAAGTATGAAGGAAAGAATCGTGCAGTTTTCCAAGTCATAACAGACTGTCAGCTTCAACCTGCGCTTCGTCAAGTGAATTAGGTCTCGCTAATTCAACTGATACTTCAAAGCATCCTCAAGCCTCAAAGGTTTAGTCAGAGTAACGTGGTAAGCGTTGACGATCACGTTGCGTTGTTTTCTTTGAGGCCAATTTGCGTACAAATACTATCACTTTCATATATATAAACCCCCGCCTGCTCACGTTTTTATCATAGAAGCAGTAATTGTTTTAAAGTGATAAGTGATTTCTTGGTAAAGATCAGAACCCCTGTCTACACTCAGTGTAAAGTAATGCATATAAAGCATGATGCATACAGTGTTGTACAAAAACAATTAAAGAAGATAAGAAATAAGTTGGCTTGAGAAGGACGGGGAATGAACAACGAATGCTTTGCTAGGTTCCGAGCTGTCACGGATGAACTGTCAATGAAAGAATCGTTGTCAGTTGGGAAAGACCCTTATGCTCACTATCTCAAAGATATTGTGGGGATTGATTTGTTGTCTCGTGAAGAGGAGTTGCATTACGCCAAACTTAATCGAGCTGGTGATGAAGAAGCGCGCGAAATGTTGATTGAGTCTAATCTTCGACTTGTTGTGAAAATCGCAAAAGGTTACCTCAAACGGCCAGGTAATAACTTTACTCTGCTCGATTTAATAGAAGAAGGTAACATTGGTTTGATAAAAGCGGTCGATAAGTTCGATCCTGAGCCAGGCTACCGTTTTTCTACTTATGCGGTATGGTGGATTCGCGAGAATATAGAAGCGGCATTAATGAACAATGGCCGCACGGTACGTTTACCTGCTCATGTGTGCAAAGAGATAAATAGCCTGGCTTTAAAAAAGCTAGATGCGTCAAAAAGTGAGAGCAAGGAGTTGTCTATTTCTGAACTCTCACGCTGCTCAGGGGTGAAAGCAGAACGTATAGATGAACTTGTTGCTCTAAGTGGTTTTATTGATGTATCGACCACTGCGGACCTACATCGTGTTCCATTTGTTCTTGAACTGTGTGAAAGTGAGTACACGCCAGATCCACAACAAGACTGTGAAAACCAGTGCTTTACTAAAGCCATTGAAAATATTATTAAAACTTTGCCAACTAAGTTGCAGAAAGTCTTGATCCATCGATTCGGATTATTTGACCAGAGAGTGAAAACCTTGTCGGAAATAGGCCTGTTGTTAAACGTGTCTAACGAGCGTGTTCGTCAGATGCAGATAGAGGCGGTTGAACGCGTGCAGAAACGTCTCCGATTCGATGGTTGGGTTTAAGGTTTTTGGCCCCTTATCCTAGCCGATTAATTTACTGGCTTGCTACTCTGTTCTTCCGTAAGTAACAGCAGCTCAAGCTGTGCTTTAGCTGCTGCCTCCAATCTCCATACACTCAATAATCGGTTAAGTGCTGCGCGATAAGTACGACTTTTGAGTAAAAAAGCGAGCGTACTTGTGTAGTTGTTTACGACTTGCGCTTGTGTCTCGACTAATGCGGTTTTGTTTTCGATGTCGATGTGTTGAAGGTTAAAGTCAGGAAGAAACGCACACTCATACCATACCTCTACAATTTCACGAATTTCGAGTTCTTCTTCAGGCACATCGAAGTCTTGTAACTGGTAGTTTTCTGGTATTGTTGATAAATAAACCACATCCAATTTGTCTGCAACAAATGTATACATCGGATTCCTTAGTGTACGCGCTTACAGAGTAAATAGTCTCATCGTTTACATTTTTGTCAATGACCGTGCTCAAGTATGAATGATGAACCACACCACATTCCGAACTTAACTTAGACTTTTTAAGTACTTATCGGTTAACCCGAAATATTTCAGGTTGCCATCTGGCTCCAAGACTAAGCTCATGTTGGATGTAGAGATCATGCCCGGATCATTCGTTGAGAAAATAACGGTCTTATTGAGTAGTTTGTCGCTGAATAACCGCTTGAAGTAGTGCGAGTTTTCTTGCTCAGCACCATTAAATGGCTCGTCAATGATAATCAAAGATTGTTCGCAGTTACCTAGCCCTAATGCGAGCCGCAGTCTTTGTTGAATACCATTTGGTAAACTTTTACAGATATCAACGCTCAATTGAGTGTCCAGGCCTTGTGGCAACCATGTATCGAGCTCAAAGAAACTCACCATTTCACGCATTTTTTCTGTTGGGATTAACCCATTATGCAAGATGAAGTTAGTCTCCAAGGAGCCTTCAAAAATATGCAGGTTAAACGGGATGTAGTTAATCGAGGTTCGATAGCGGTAACTGTTGAATTGTTTGATGTTATAACCGTCCACCGAAACTGAGCCTTGATAGCGTTCCTCTAGCCCAGCGATAATAGAAATGAGCGTCGTTTTACCGCAACCTGTTGGTCCACAAATCACAACTTTTGCGCCCGGTGGAATTTTAAAACCAAGATTAGTTAAGCCTGTTGCCGCACCACTATAACGATGGCTCACACCAGAGCCGACGATACTACCTTGAAATAGGCGAATAGGGGGGCTTTTCTCTAACGTTAGCTTATCGTCATTCATCGCCATAAGGTTGTTGATTTGCGCAGAAGACGCCTTAATGGATTGGAACTTAGAAATAGAGTTGTAGATGCCCATAATAGGCCCCAACGCCTTCCAGACTAAAATTACGGTAGCAAGCATTGCACCTGCATCGGAGGTGCCGTCCATCACGCCGATAACGGCCGCGACGATACTTGCGGTACCAATAACCTGAATCAAACTCCCGCCTGCTGCCTGAACCCTGCTATTAGTCACTGAAACATGTTCTGCATCGTTGGTGCTTTGTAAATGCGATGCGCTAAAGCGGGACTGGATAACACGCAATAATGGCAAGCCTTGGATGGTTTTTATACCACGAAGAATCTCATTCCATTGGTAAGAAACCATGGCGTTGGCGCGAGAGCTCTTGGACGTGGCTTGCGAGTAGATGTAACGAGAATAAACACAGAACACCAACATTAGAATCAACCCCGCCATAACGACTAGCGCTGCGGTACCAGACATAAGAGCAATGGCAATAATGAATACGATAACAAACGGCATGTCGAAGTAGCTTAATGTTGACTCTGCGGTTACCAAACGGCGGAAAGTGTCGATGTCCTTCAATCGTGCTAACTGAGAAGAGACACCAGCGGTAGATGTCATCGAATAAGGAAGCCACAACAGTTTGGATATTACGTTTTGAGAAATATGCACCGCCAAATCCTTTCCTGATGTGGCGATGATGTTGACCCGCATTTTCTTGAAAAAGTATTCCGAGAACCCAACAATCACAGCAAATAACGTGAGCCAATAAAGCGTGGCTTGCGAGCTAGAGGTTAAGGCGAAGTTGTACACACTCATAATAAAAAAGGGCTGGAGTGCGCCGAGAATGCTGACCACGAAGCTGAGAATAATCAGGCTTTTGAGTTCATTGTTGTAGCGATAAAACGCGTATTTAATCCAGTTACTGCGGTCTTGAGATTCAGGTGGAGGTTCTCGGAATAAGCGGGAGTATTCGCTGATCGAGACCAACAAGCACGGCTTCTTGCAGAGCGGGTATTCAATGGTGTTGTTATTTGTGTAATCAAACAGGATCAGTTTGCCGTCTTTAGTGCCCAAGAAAATCGCAGTGAGGTTTTCTATCTCGATAAAACAAGGATGAGGATGCCCCTCGATGTGCTCCAACGTTTTTAGTTTGGTGACGTCACAACGGTAACCAAGGCGTTCAATCGTAGCGATAAAACTGTCGCTGTCTTTTGGTTTAGGGATAAAAGCGTCGCTGAGGATAGAAGGTGTGCCTTCCCATTCAAGCGCTATGAGGGTGTAAGCTAAACCACGAATCAAAGGTGACTCATTGTATCGCTCGTCATAACTGCGAGCCTCAAAGTCCAACAAGCGCTGAGGGACATTATTAAAATCAACCAAAATACTCATTGGTCACCTCCGGTAAGTTTGACGCGTTTGAGGCGATGATTGAGTTTGTCCATCTTGTTGCTGACGATGATGAGGATTTTGTCGTTGGCGCGATAGGCGGTGCTGGTCAAAACCAATCGAGCAAAGTCGTCATCATAAACACAGTCGATGTCGTCGAAGATCAACACACGTTTGTTCGCGAGTAAGGCACGCACTAACAACAAGGCATAAGCGACTTGGCGCGAGAATGGGTTGCGTAAATGTCCTTTAAGCTCGGTGTAAAAACCAGTGGGAAGGGCATCGATTTGTGCCTTGATGTTCATGGTTTCGCAAAGCGCAAATGCCGTGTTATTTAAGCTCGGGCGGAAACAAGTCAAGTTGTCGATGATGGTGCCTTCGACGAACGAACTGGTTTTGTCGACCATGAGCACGCTATTACGCCAGACGTTGTAGTTGACGTCATCGAGCGGTGTCTCGTTGATTTGGATATCGAGCTTGCTGTCGGTGTTTTGCCGCGTAATGCAATTGGCGAGGTGGGTTTTACCTGCGCCGCTTTTTCCCGTCAGCAAGTAAGCCTGACCGCGTTCAAACTCAATGCGTTGTTTTTCCGAATACTTCACCGAGATGCGCTCGACTTCTGTCGTGTCGTTTTGTTGTTCTATAGATGCAGCAAGCTCAAGCAGCTCGGCGATACGTTGAATATGAAGCTTGTTCAACTCCCATCGACTCACCGTGCGCATTACTTGCTGGTATGGCGCGAAGTAGCGGTTGGTAAGCATGATGATGGCAGCCATGATGCCTTGGCTCGATTGCATGTTGATAACTGCCGTTGCCAAAACCACCACCACACAAGCGATGGAGAGCTGTTGTATGAGCGACAAGATAAGGTTGAAGTTTGATTCAATTTGCTCGTATTTGATGTTCTCGACTTCACGTTCTTCCACCATTTGTGTCATCAAGCTCTCAACGCGATATTCCATATTGCGCGCTTTGATATCGAGTGGGCTAGAGATGATCTCGATGATTTTAGAAGTAGTTAAGCCTTCGATGTCGGATTTGTTTTCTAAGCTGTTGATTTTCTGCTTAGATAGGCTCAGTGCGAACACCGCCAAAATGATGGAGGCGAGCAAGATGGTCACTCCCGCCCAAATGTTGATCACACCGATAATCAGAATGGTCAGTATGCTGACGGCAAGGTTGATCAATGCCCGTACAGATTCTCCGCCAAAGAAGGATTTAATCTCGGGAATGGTGGCAATACGCTCTAAGTATTCACCGGGTTCTAGGCGACGAAACTTCGATATCTCAGCCAAACAGATGGATTGAAACACCTTGTTGGTTAAGTTGGTTTCGAATTGCTTCATGATCACCGACGAAATCTTCTCTTCCTGATTCTTTAAGTGATAGTCGAGGAAGATGGTGATCAAGATAATGGCAAACAGAAGAAACAGCGTGTCTTTGGCTTGGTTAGGTAAAACTCGGTCAAAGATAATCAGAATCGAAAAGGGCAGCACTAAACCAAACAGTGTTGAGATCACCGTGGAGAAAGTCAGGTAACACTTGTCAGCAAAGTTAATCTTCTGGGAAAAATGCTCAGTTTGCATTGCTACCTCCTTTCTTAATCGATGGTTTAGAGAGAAGGTGTTTTGGAACTAAGTCTTGATTGCTTCTGCCTTCGATATCGCCCATCAACTGCATGATGCTTTCGATGGATTGCACCGACAGCATGCCTTTGATTTGCTCAAGATTGATCGATTCAATGATGTAGTCATAACGCGCGCTCTCGTAATCACGTAGCGCGCTAAACAGTTTACTTTCCGCTGCCAGTAAGTCGGTAATGGTTCGCGTACCAAGCTGATAGGCGCGTTGAATGCCTTTGTAGGAAGCGTAGTTGGCACGGATGATGTTCTCGTAACTGCTAATAGCTCGGGAGAAGTCGTTAATGTTGAGTACTGAGGTGTTAACGCTATTGCGCGTCGCGAACAATGAATCTTGGTACAGCAGCTCGGTTCGCTCGATGGCAGTCGACGATTTTTGATAACCGTAGTAATCCGAACCGCCGGAGAAAATTGGCACATTCAAGTTCAACCCGACGCTCGTCGAGTTACTGTCCCCTGTTGCGGTTGGGTCGGTTCGGTCATAGTTGTTCGCATCGTCGTAACGGTAACTGGCAGAGAGCGATACGGTCGGCACAAAGTTTGAACCGCTTTCTTTCAAGCCTCTTCGGCTGCGCTCGACGGTTTTCTTCGCAACCAATAAGTCGTTATTGAGCTTCAAAGCTTGTTCAAGAATCTCACGTTGTTCGGATTCGCTGATTTCCTCCAAGGGAACACTTTCGTAGATGTCTTGTGATGGGGTGACTGGGTATTGAACTTGAATCTCTAAACCGTTCAAAATTACGCGCCGGTCTTTCTCTAAGGTTCTTAAGCGATTGGCAATGCCTTCTTTCTGGGCGATTACCTCATACAACTCGCTCGCCGCAGTGTTGCCAAGTTCCACGTTGCGACGCATTTGGCGCTCACGTGTTTCAGACGATTTAAGTTCTACTTGGGTGGCTTTGATTTGCGCGTTGTTTTTGAGGTATTCGAAATATTGCGTCGCGATTTCAGAAATGGTGCTCTGGATTTTGTTCTCGTGTTTGATTTCCTCAATGTTGAAATCCAGCTTCGCGGTGCCGTATTTGAAGATGTCGCCAAGGTTAAACACCGATTGCGATAAAGACACGCTGTAGCTATTTGAGTTGTAGCTTGAACGTTTATCTGGTGTTCCCGTTAATATGGTCTCGTTTTCATTCCATGTTGTATCAGCGGCACCGTTTAAAGAAGGCAGGAACTTAGAACGGCTAATGTCGATGTTGTATTCGTTTTCTTCCACGCCTTTGTCACTAGCGCGCAGAGATAAATTGTTTTCCAAGCCGAGTTTGACCGCCTCAAGCAAGGTGGTCGCCATTGCCGAAGGAGCATTGCTCAATGTAAGCGCTGCCAATACGCAGCTAGTTAAGTTTCTGTACCGCCACATACTTGTTGATCACCTTGATGATTTCGTCGTTTTTATAAGGTTTGCTGATCACGTAATCCATTCCAGCTTCGATACAAGCTTGGTGTTCATTACTGCTGGTCAATGCTGTCGCGCCTATGATGGTGCAAGGGTTTTGTCCGCTCTCTTGTTCGTATTGTCGAATGCGTTTGGTTGCTTCAATACCGCCCATGCCAGGCATGATGCAGTCCATAAAAATGATGTCCGAGCGCTGATTCATGAAGTGCTGAACAGCGTCTGCGCCATCGCCAACGGTGTCGGCTTCGTATTCTTGCTTGCTCAAAATACGTTTGAGTAGAATCTGTTGAACACGGTCATCTTCCACAATCAGGAATGAGCTGTTCTCCATCTGATCTTCTGAGGCTTCCGCTTCCATGATTGCTAAAAGATTGGGGATAAACTCATACGGAATCGCAGGGGAGTTCAGAATCTTGTCGACAAAGGTATGGCTCTCTTGCGCTTGCTGAGTGCTAGTGACCGAGAGCAGCAACTTGGTGTTCGGGTGATTGCGCAGTTGCGATTTCACCGTTTTGCTCAGTGAGGGCAGCTTGTTTGGCTCGAACGTGTCGGTCAGCATGATGGCATCGTATTCGCCAAAGGTTTTTGCCGCAGAGAAGAGTTCGTTCGGCGTTCGAATTGGCGTAATCTCTAAGCCCAAGTTGACTAACATTTTGCTCATCACATCAATGTGCAGCTGAGAGTTGGCACACAGTAATAGGCGCTTATTGTCGAAGCGAGTTTTCTCGGTGTGGAAGCTTTTGGCTTTCAAATCGAGCTGAATTTGAAAACGTTCCTGATTGCCCGATTGATACCAATGGCTCTCGTAATAGCCATAATCTTTCAACACGCTTTTCGCCAAATCGTCTTTGGTTGCAGTGTGCTGTTTATGGTCGCTCCAGTGTAGGGTATTGAGCTTGGCAAGCGGCACATCCAGCGTGGTTAAGAAGTTTAGATTGATGGTCAGGCGGGTATTTTCAATGTCTGACGCCGCACCTGATTCAATGGTGACAAACAGTTTCTTGTCGGCTTTGAGTTGGATGGCATTTGATAGCTGAAGGAACAACACCCAGAATAAGCTGGTGGATTGTCCTTCAACACGGTTTGGTAAGTTATCTGAGATAAAGCAGTCTAGCTCACCTTCATTTCGCTGCACTTTTGAACTGATGTGAATCATCAATTCAGACAGTACATTCAGCAGTGAAAACTCTTTCGATTTGCTCTCGGTCCCTTGTGAAATGAGTCGGTTGTAGTTCTCTGCCAATTCAGACAGGGTATTGGCAGCCGAGGTTATATCTTGCGCCATCAACACTCCGCTCTCATCGGTCTCTTGAACGAGATATTGCACGCCGCCGTTAATGGTGTTGGTGATGCCACGAATCTCGTAACCAATCAGAGCATAGAGCTGCTTGTAGAGATCGTTATTGCGTTTTTGTTCTTCGAGTTTGCTGAAAATCAGTTTTAGGTGAGAGTAGATCTGACGCTGCTTCGGATTGATGCTCACTTCATTCAGCAATTCTTCCAACCTTTGTAAATCCAGTTGTTTGAGCTCTTGATAAAGCTCATCGAATTCTTGGTCAATGTCACGCTCATTCGAGCTGGATTTTTTCAGTTTAAGGATTGCCACCAAGTTCGATAGCACTGCGATACCAACCAGTACGACAACGACCACAAACAACCAAATGAAGAACTCGTTTTTCTCCATCATTAGGTCGCTCGCATGGTTGTTAAATATGGTCCGGTAGTTGTCGTCCATTTGTAGGTAGTTATTGGTGAGCGAGAGGTACAGTGCCAACACATCGTCGCGTGTTTTTTGGCTGTCTGAGAAGCGATTGATTGCCAGTTCAAGCTGCGTGTATTCGGTCGCGCCCACCAAGCTAAACTCGGTTTTGTTGAGTGACGCGAGCGACTTAAATTGGTCAATTTCGTCTTTCAGAACCTCAAAATCAAGCTCTGTTGTACTGCAATAACGTGCGCTTAAACAGCGTTGAAGCGTTTGAATATCAAACTCGATAGTTTGGTTGAGCTGTTGAGCTTGAACCAAAAGAGGCGCGTTTTGCACTTTCTCGACTGAATCCACTTTTTCCCAAGAGATATACAAATAAAAGGCGAGGGCAGCCAGCATCAAGCTGAAAGCAATGCTTAGGCGCATAACAGGAACGGAAATATTGTAAGAAGGTTTGCTACTCATCCATCACCTCTCATCGAATGCGTCTTCGATAGCCGACATAACCGGCTTCGCTGCGTATTCGATCACCCGGCGTGAACCTGTTTTCACGTCTGCGGTAAACTCCATATAAGGGGATAGCTTGTATTGTGTGCCTCCGCGCTCTAGATAGTTTTGACTGATTTGGATTTCCGCGAGGTAGAATTCAGCGTCTTCTTCTTCATAAGAAGAACGGCTGATCGATGCAATTCGACCTTCCAAAAATCCGTATTTGGCAAAGTTGTAGGTATCCATCTTCACTTTGACCGCTTGTCCGATTTCTACAAAACCCATGTCTTTACGCGGGATCTTCGCCTCTCCATGAAGGGCGTTATTGATCGGTGCAATGTCCGCGATGCTTTCACCTGGCGGTATCACAGCGGAGCGGAAGTTGAAGTGCACTTTATCTACTACACCGTCAATAGGGGCGTAAACCACGAGGCGATCCACTTTATCTGAGTGTTGAGGACGCAATATACGTTTCAACTTTAAGTCCTTGTTTGCTTGAATGATTTGCGCTTGATACTCGGCATTACGATTCTCCACCAAGTCTCGGTACTGCTTCTCTAGTTTGTCGAGTTGGAAGCGCTCATTCATGACCGACTCATCAAGGTTTTCAATCTCACGCACCATGTTTGACTCTTGAACCTGCATATTCAGAACATCGACGTAAGACGCCATTTCCTCTTTGTACAAGGTGTTCTTAATATTGAGCTGCTTGCGTATCAAGGAGAGCTGGTTCTCGGAGCTTTTACGGCGCTTGAGCATTGAATCAATAAGCGAATTCTTATGTTGGATATCGTGAGTGATCAACTCTTCATTGGAACGGTTTTTAGAAAATTCTTGCTGCCAGGTATTCATGTTGACTTGCACTAATTCTGGGTACTTTTCGATGTAGGCAGAAAAATCGGGTTCCACCATATCGCGCAGGCTTTCGTAACGAATCTTGTCTAGCTCTAGCTGAATGATCTCTGTGTTTACCGTATCGAGTTGAGTGTTTCTATCCAGAGAGCGAAGGCGTGCAATAGGCTGACCTTCGTAAACCACTTCGCCTTTGCGCACTAGCATTTCTTCTAGAATACCGCCTTCAAGGTGTTGCACTTTTTCGATGTCAGATTCGAGCAATAGCTCACCGCGCACCGACACCACAATGTCGATACGAGCCTGAGATGCCACGGCGATAGCCACCATGGAAAGCAAAAAGATAACCAGCAAGGTTTTGTGTACACTGGTCATTGCACTTGCTAGCACGATTGTATCGTCTGCTGTTACCTTCGAAGCTTCGTTGTTCGAAACAAGCGCCTTTTTGAGGTGATGTTCTATTTGCTTATTACTCATGAGCCACCCCTACGATTCACTACCTGTGCGGCTATCGATTGAATTTTCGATTTTTAACAGCTGGCTAATTTGTTTGTTTACGTTGTTAAGCTCGGTTTTAACGTCCTCGATCAATTCATTAGGAGCAGGGAAATGGTGTTTGTTTAAGTGTTCAAGCTTTGCCAATTTTGGTGGTAAGTCATCATCACATAACAAGACGAGAATGGTCTTTAGCCTTTTTGAATAACATCTGAGTGCTTCAAAACGGTTTTGTTTATGCAGCATCTCAATATCAATCCCTGCATCACTGAAATCTTGGTAAAAATCGCCTAATAGCAATTGCAGCCCCTTATGGCTGTTGTCGACTGAGCGCAACAGATTTGTCATATTTATCATTATCCCACCGCACTAATTGCTTTAATGACAACAAGTAAGGATCTTTATACTGGGTTTTCAAATTTTTTTGTTTTTATGGAACTCGAAAGGTATGAAAAAAGTTGTATAAAAAAGTTGGTTTCTAAAAATGGTGTCCTTTACTGCCTCTAAATACGATCAGTTAGCTAAAAGCAACGGAGGCTGTAATGGCAGGCGACACTAATCAAGAAAAAGACAATGAAAAGCTTAACGATGCGGTAGAGCAAACAGAAACGAAGGATACGGGGACAAAAGAAGAAAAACAGCAGTCGACCGTCTCTTCGACTGTAGCGACTGGTGCTGAAAGTGCAGATGCTGTTGATGAAGCCAATCGTGCGATGGAAGAAAATCCTAGTGGCGCGGGTACGGAAGAAGAAGCAGTGAGCTCGGGTGGCGCAGTTCAAGAAGAGGATACTGAAAGTAGCAGCGACTCTGACGCTGCACAATCCAATGTTGTTGATAGTGTAGCTTCTAGCGGAGAATCAGGTGACGAGGCTCTGGGCAGCGATGGTTCGGATTCTGGGGCGGGTGCTCAAGCGGTCGGTGGTGGTGATGCCTCTGGCTCTGAAGGTGGTTCGGACGCAGAAGGCAATGAAGCGCAAGGACAAGCGGTACAAACTTCATCTGCGCCAAGTGCTTCTTCAGACTCTGAAGGTTCTCAAGGTGGTGACGAGCTAGATTCAGAAACCACTGAAGAGAGCTTCGCGGTGGATGTACAAGACACTAGCGAAGAAACCACGACGCAAGTAGAAGACGATTTTGACTCCGAAACTACGAGCGAAACGTTCCAAATTAAAGTCGAAGGTGAAAATGACGCGCCAGAAGTAGGGCAAGATCTGGCATACATCATGGATGAAGATGGCACTATTACCTTCACGCAAGAACAACTTCTCGGGTACGCGAGTGATGTTGATGGCGATAATCTTGCCGCATTCAACGTGCAAGTGGGTGCTAATGCATCGGTTGTGGATAATGGTGATGGCACTTATACCGTCACACCTGATACAGATTTTAATGGTGAACTCGACTTAACGTTTGATATCAGTGATGGTCAAGAAACCATTTCTAGCTCGATTGATTTAACTGTTCGTCCAATCAATGACGCACCAGTGCCGGAAGATAAAACCTTTGAGATTGAAGAGGATGGTACGCTGATCTTCACCGATGCTGACCTGCTTGCTGGCGCAACGGATATTGAAGGCGATAACCTCACAGTTGAAGGTGTGAGTTACGATGGTGGCGACGGCATCCTGACCGATAACGGTAATGGGACTTATAGTTTTGCGCCAAATGAAAACTTCAATGGTGATGTAAACTTCAGCTTTGATGTTTCCGACGGCACAGATACGGTTTCTGCCAACATTGATGTCAGTGTTACGCCTGTCGATGACGCACCAGTATCTGGCAATCTTGCTTACTCGGTGGATGAAGATGGCTCGATTCGTTTGAGCCAAGAGCAGTTGTTGTCGCAAGCTTCCGATGTGGAAGGCGATGCACTGACGGCATCTAATCTTTCGGTAGATGGCAACGCGACGGTGACTCAAAACGACGATGGTAGCTTCACTATCACGCCGGACGCAGATTTCAACGGTGATATCGACATCAGCTTCGATATTTCCGATGGCACGAACACCGTTCAAGCAACCGCTGATCTAACGGTTAATCCAATCAACGATTTGCCTGTTCCTCAAGACCAGCAGTTCAGCGTGGAAGAAGATGGCACGCTGATCTTTACGGACGCAGACCTGCTCAGTGGTGCAACGGATATTGAAGGCGATAACCTAACAGTTGAAGGTGTGAGCTACGACGGTAGCGATGGCATCCTGACCGACAACGGCAATGGGACTTACACTTTTGCGCCAAATGAAAATTTCAATGGTGATGTGAACTTCAGCTTTGATGTATCCGATGGCACAGATACGGTTTCTGCCAACATTGATGTAAGCGTCACACCAGTCGATGATGCGCCAGTGTCTGGCAATCTTGCTTACTCGGTGGACGAAGATGGCTCGATTCGTTTAAGCCAAGAGCAGTTGTTGTCGCAAGCTTCTGACGTGGAAGGCGATGCACTGACGGCTTCTAACCTTTCGGTAGATGGCAACGCGACGGTGACTCAAAATGACGATGGTAGCTTCACCATCACGCCGGACGCAGATTTCAACGGTGATATCGACATTAGCTTTGATATTTCAGATGGCACGAATACCGTTCAAGCAACCGCTGACCTAACCGTTAATCCAATCAACGATCTGCCTGTTCCTCAAGACCAACAGTTTAGTGTGGAAGAGGACGGCACGCTGCAATTTACTGAAGCGGATCTGCTTGCTGGTGCGACCGACATTGAAGGCGATGACCTTTCTGTAACGGGAATCAGCTATGAAGGCACCGACGGCGTTCTAACTGACAATGGCGATGGCACGTATAGCTTTGCGCCAAATGAGAACTTCAATGGCGATGTAAACTTCAGCTTCGACGTGTCTGATGGCACAGATACGGTTTCAGCGAATGTAGATGTGAGCGTTACGCCGGTGAATGATCCTCCGGTGGCAGGCTCAACGTCTTACACGGTTCACGAAGACAACTCTATTACCATTTCTGACGCGCAGCTGTTGGCAAACTCTTCGGATTTAGAAGGGGATGTCTCGATTGATAGCGTGAGCTACTCTGGCAGCGATGGTGTGTTGCAAATCAATGGTGACGGTACGTACACCTTCTCTCCAAATGAAAACTTTAATGGTGAAGTGACGCTTGATGTTGTCGTCGCTGATGAAGAAGGCGCAACGGATGCCACCACTGCTGGCATTACGGTGCTGGAAGTGAACGATCCACCAGTCGCAGGACCAACTTCTTACACCATTGATGAAGATTCAGTTCTGACCTTCAGTGAATCGCAAGTGCTGCTGAATGCCTCTGATGTGGAAGGCGATGTAGAGCTTGTTGGCATTAGTTACGATGGTCCGGATGGCATTTTCACCGTTAACGATGATGGCACGTGCAGCTTCGCGCCAAACGAGAACTTTAACGGGCAAGTTCAACTTGATGTGACCATTCGAGATGAAGATGGAGCAGAAGTTGATACCGTCATTAATGTGAATGTATTGCCAATCAATGATGCGCCAGTATCGGGTGGTTTGGCTTACAGCGTTAATGAAGACGGTGCGATTACACTCAGCCAAGAACAGCTTCTTTCTCAAGCGTCTGATATTGAGGGAGATGGTCTGACTGCTAGCGATTTGACTGTAGATGGAAACGCAACCGTCACAGCGAACGACGATGGCAGCTTCACGATTACGCCAGATGCGGACTTTAATGGTGACATTGATATCCAATTCAACATTACGGACGGCACAGACACTATCCAAGCAACGGCGGATCTAACGGTTAATCCGGTTAACGATCTTCCTGTTCCTCAAGACCAGCAGTTTAGTGTTGAAGAAGACGGCACGCTTCAGTTTACTGACGCAGACTTGCTTGCTGGCGCGACCGACATCGATGGCGATAACTTAACGGTTGATGGCATTAGCTACACAGGCAGCGATGGTGTGCTGACTGACCACGGTGATGGTACTTACACCTTTGCACCAAACGAAAACTTCAACGGTGATGTCAGCTTTAGCTTTGGTGTTTCTGACGGCACTGAGACCGTACCAGCAAATGTGGACGTGAGCGTCACTCCAGTCAACGATCCTCCGGTTGCGGGTGCAACGTCTTACATGGTTGATGAAGACAACGCGATTACCATTTCCGACGAGCAGCTTCTGGCTAACTCTTCGGATGTGGAAGGCGCAGTGTCCATCGATAGCGTGACCTATTCAGGCACCGATGGCGTATTCCAAGACAACGGTGACGGCACTTACACCTTCATGCCGAATGAGAACTTCAGCGGTGATATCAGCCTTGATGTGATTGTGGCGGATGAGCAAGGTGCGATTGACGAAACGACTGCAGGCATTACCGTCATTGAAGTGAATGACCCTCCAGTTGCCGGTCCAACGTCTTACACGATTGACGAAGATTCAGTACTGACATTCAGTGAGTCACAAATTCTTGCTAACGCATCTGATATCGAGGGCGATGTAGAGCTTGTTGGCATCAGCTATGAAGGCTCGGATGGTATCTTTACCGTCAATGGCGATGGTACTTGTAGCTTTGCACCAAACGAGAACTTCAATGGTCAAGTTCAGTTGGATGTGACCATTCAAGATGAGAATGGGGCAACCGTTGATACGCACATCAATGTCGATGTATTGCCAATCAACGATCCACCAGTATCGGGTGATTTGGCTTACACCATCAACGAAGACAGCTCAATCACGCTAAGCCAAGAGCAGCTGCTTGCCCAAGCGGGCGATATTGATAGCGAGAACCTTGAAGCCATCAATCTATCGACAGATGACAACGCAACGATTCAATACAACGATGATGGCAGTTACACCATCACACCGGATGAAAACTACAACGGCGACCTAGATCTGACCTTCGATATCATTGATAACGATGGTGGCTCGGTACAAGTTGGTCTGGACATTACGGTTAATCCTGTGAATGACTTGCCACAAGCGCAAGATCAACAGTTCACGGTAGAAGAAGATGGCACCTTGCTGTTCACGGATGCAGACCTATTGGAAGGCGCATCGGATATTGATGGCGATGATCTGTCTATCGAAAACGTTCTCTACACAGGTGCAGATGGTGTGCTTACCGACAATGGCGATGGCACCTACAGCTTCGCGCCGAATGAGAACTTCAACGGTGATGTTCAGTTCACATTCGATGTGTCTGACGGCACAGGTTCAACACCAGCATTCATTGATGTCAGCGTGACACCAGTGAACGATCCGCCGGTGGCAGGTTCTACGTCTTACACGGTTCAAGAAGACGGTCAAATCACCATCAGTGACGAGCAGTTGTTAGCCAACTCTTCTGATGTGGAAGGCGACGTAGCCTTGGCGAATGTTAGCTACTCTGGTAACGACGGTAGCTTCGTGGACAATGGCGACGGCACATATACCTTCACACCAAATGAGAACTTTGACGGTAACATTTCGCTCGACGTTACGGTCATCGACCAAGATGGTGCAACGGATACGACAACCGCAGGCATCGATGTTATCGCGGTGAACGACGCTCCTGAAACATCAGGCATTCAAGCTGAAGTGGATGAAGATAACGCCATCACCATCACGCAAGAACAGTTGCTTGCGAATGCGACAGACATTGAAGGTGATGACCTTGTTGCCAGCAATCTACAAACCAATGACCCAGATGCGACGATCGTAGCCAACGATGATGGTTCATTCACCATTACGCATACGGAAAACTTTAACGGTGAGTTGGACTTCACTTATAACATCAGCGATGGCGAAAATGATGTTCTGACCACGTTGGATCTGACCGTTAATCCTGTCAACGATGCGCCAGAAGCGGGCGACGAGATCTTTATTCAAGCAGAAGAAGACCAAACAGTGGGTGTTTCTCTGCGTGAAGAGCCTGCGTTACGTCTCGACCAAGCCCCTGAAAACGGCATCATTGAAGCAAATCTAAATGACGAATGGGTACAGCTAGAAGTCGGGCAGGAGGTGCCTGCAGACACGGAAGTGCGCTTCATTCCAAACGATGATGCATTGGCGAACGGTACGCATACGAGTAAAATTGGTACCTTTGATGACAACGCTAGCCTCGATGATTGGGGGACTGCTGTTGACCCTTACACACGTGAGTTTGTTGATGGTGATTTGAAAGTTACCGTTCAAAGTAATGACGACCCACTCGGTGCGTGGAATGGTAAAACACACATCGGTCACGGTATTGGCGATACTGACCGCCAAGGCTTGAGCGGTGATGAAAAACTGACTGTGACCGTTGAAGGCCAAGACATCAACGAAATCAGCTTCCACCTAGATGGTCTAGGCGGCTGGTTTATGGAAGAGTCTCGCCACTTTACGGAAGTCGAAATTCGCGCCTTTAACTCTGATGGTGACTTGATCGACTCGATGACTTACCACAAAGAAGATCGTGGTAGCTATGAGACGGATTACACCCTAACGGTGAACGAACCGGTATCTTACTTTGAGCTAGGTACGATTCAAGGTAACGGTACTTACGTGGTTCAAAACATGACGGTTTCGCAAACTTGTCATGATGAAGCGGTGTTCACATCTATTGGCGTGGACGGCACGGAAATCACGGAAACGGTAGAACTGAATATCCGTGAAGGTGACAGTGAAATCGAACTGACCGCTGACCTGCCAAATGTGACCATCGATACCGAAGGTTCTACGCAGTTTGCCTCTGTGGTAATCACAGAAGAACAGCTTTTAGCACAAGCGAGTGATATCGATAGCGATGTTCTTGATATTCAAAACCTAGAGCTGGTGGGGGATAACGCGGAGCACGCTACGTTAACCGACAACGGCGATGGTACGTGGACAGTCACACCAGATGAGAACTTCTACGGTGAGATTGAGCTTGGCTACCAAGTTACGGATGGTGAGCTAACCGACGACAACATCATCAACATCAACTTCGAAGCAGTAAATGATGCGCCAATCGTTTCTGGTCCGATTGTGTTGTCGACTGATGAGGATGTGGGCATTACGTTTAGCGCGGACGATTTGCTTGCCAATGCAAGTGATGTGGAAGGCGATGCGTTGTCTATCTCTGATATCTCTTACAGCGGTGACAACGGTGAGCTTGTCGACAATGGCGACGGCACTTACACCTTTATGCCGAATGAAAACTTCAATGGTGAAGTCGACATCGATTACAAAGTCTTCGATGGCACCGATGAAGTCGATACCCATCTAGATCTGACCGTTATTCCAGTCAACGATGTGCCAGTTCCTGGTGCGCCGCTGCATACTCAAATGCTAGAAAACGGCACCATCATCATCGAAGCAAAAGACCTGTTATCAGGTGCGACCGATGTGGATGGCGACATTCTGCATATCGAGAACCTGCTGCTTGTTGATCAGTCACAAGGTACGTTGACAGACAACGGCGACAACACCTTTACCTTCGAGCCAACTTCGAACTTCTACGGCGAAGTGAACCTGACCTTCGACATCAGCGATGGTCAAGCAAGCGCACCAAGCACAGCGAAGATCGATGTTGAGATCGTCAACGAAGGTCCAGAGGTCAGCGGCCCTGTTGATGCGGTCGTCGATGAAGATGGCTCAATTACCATCACTCAAGAAGACTTGTTAGCGAACGCGACGGACGTGGATGGTGACAACCTTGAAGCGGTGAACCTGTCGACCAACGATCCTAATGCAACCATCGTTGAGAACGCTGATGGTAGCTTCACGATTACACCGAGTGAAAACTTCTTTGGTGAAATCGAATTTACTTATGACGTAACTGACGCGATTGAAACCGTCGCCGCGGATCTAAACCTCACCGTTAACCCAGTGAACGACCTACCAGATGTGCCTGATTTGTCCTTCACCACAGAAGACGGCGAAGCTATCACGATTACTGAAGCAGAGCTGCTGGCTCAAGCAACGGACATCGAAGGCGATGACCTGTCTGTTGTTAACGTGACGAGTTTAAGCGATACGGTTCAAGTAACAGACAATGGCGATGGCACTTACACGTTAACGCCAGAGCAAGGCTTCTTTGGTAATGTTGACCTCACGTTTGATGTGAGCGATGGCACCGATGTGGTGGCGGCAAACATCGACTTGAAAGTTGAGTTCGTCAACGATGCACCAGAAGCAGCGCCAATCGTGGCAGACGTTGACGAGGATGGCTCTATCCTCGTGACACAAGAAATGCTGCTTGAAAACGCCAGCGATCAAGATGGTGATGACCTATACGCAACGGCACTAGAAACCAATGACCCGAATGCCTCTATCGTGGATAACGGCGACGGCACCTTTACCGTTACGCCTTCACAGCACTTCAACGGAGAGATCGAGTTTACTTATGAAGTGAGCGACGGTGAATTGAGTGTTGCCAATGAAATGACGTTGACGGTGAACCCAGTCAATGACATTCCAATTGTTGCGCCTGGCATGTACCACATTGAAGAGGATGGCAGCATCCTGTTCACGCAAGAAGATCTTCTAAGCGGTGCGATTGATATCGATGGTGATAACCTCACTGTTACGAGCATTAACTACTCGGGTGATGAAGGTACTGTAACGGACAACGGTGACGGTACATTTAGCTTCGTACCAGAAGAGCACTTCAGTGGTGACTTGCAGTTCAGCTTTACGGTTTCTGACGGCACTGATGAAGTTGAGCAAGACATTAATGTCCATATCGAAGCCGTGGCAGATGCGCCAGACCTAGTCATCACTGATGGCGACGGTCGAAACGTGGATGACCAAGCGATCTTGGTTGAGCCAGGCGGTATTGTTGAAGTGAACATTGCCGCAGCATTGGTTGACCAAGACTTGTCAGAAACGCTGACTGTGACCGTGGATGGCGTTCCTGAAGGTTCGGTGATCAGCTACGACAACGAAGGGGTGCTTAACGATCAAGACAACGGTATCACCAGTTTCAACGATACTGAAATCACGGTTACGTTTGAAGGTGAAACCGCGGGTTACCAAAACACAGCGGGTTACTACAAAGTCGATGAAGATGGCAACATCACGGGCGTTGAAGTGGTGTACGAAAACGCCTCTCAAGTTGGCGGAGGTGGTGACCTAGTTCCGGGACAAGATCAATTCAGCTTCCAAATCTCGGAAGGGGAAAGCTTCAACCTATTCTTGATTCCTAACGGTCATAACTTCAATGACTTTGCGTCCATGCAAGATGGTCAGTACGAGTTCCGTGCAGCAGATGGCTCTCCTGCGAACATGGATACAGTTGACCCACAACTCGTGTTTGTTGGCGCTGATGGTTCTGAAACCGTGATTCAAAGCCAATTCGGTGATGCTGTCTTCCATGGTGGTTCAAGCTCAGAGCTGAACCAAGATGGTATTGAACATACCCGAACTACTGTGAACGAAGACGGTGAACTGGTTTACGGCTTTGAAGATCTCTACGGTGGCGGCGATGCCGATTACACCGACTTCAACTTCACCATTGATGTAGGTGAAGTGAACAGCCAGATCTACAGCGGTGAAGTGACAGTCGGTCCAGATGGTTCTGTAACGCTTCCAACCACAGCAATTGAACAAGAGCTACAGATTCAATTGCCAGAAGACTTTAACCAACAGCTAGAAATCAATGTAACGGCAACGGCAACAGAGCTATCAAATAATGATTCTGAAACCGTTTCTCAAACCATCTATGTCAATGCAACAGGTGCCCACATTGAACATGCGCCTGAAGCATTGCCTGTTTCAGCGATGGTTGAAGAAGATGGTTCAATCCTAATTACGCAAGAAGATTTGCTTGCTAATGCGCGTGACTTGGATGGAGACCAACTGACAGCGCTGAATTTGGCAACGGATGATGAAAACATCACCATCACAGACAATGGCGACGGTACTTACACCTTAACGCCAGATGCGGACTTTAATGGTGATATCACCTTTACGTTCGATGTGTCTGACGGCGATGATGTTGTCTCTACCAACCTTGAGTTATTGGTGTCACCAGTTAACGATGCGCCTGAACCACAAGATCAAGCGTTCACTGTTGGTGAAGATGGTGTGCTGACCTTTACTGATGCGGATCTGCTAACAGGCGCTACCGATATTGAAGGGGATGATCTATCTGTTGAGGGCGTCACTTACACAGGCGCAGACGGCGTTCTTACTGACAATGGTGATGGTACTTACAGCTTCGCACCAAACGAGAACTTCAATGGCGACGTGAACTTCACTTTCGATGTTTCCGATGGAACGGATACTGTGACCGCGAATATCGATGTAACAGTGACGCCAGAGAACGATCCACCGGTTGCAGGCAGCACGGCTTACACCGTTCATGAAGACAATTCGATTACCATCAGTGACGAACAGCTATTAGCGAACTCATCGGATATTGAAGGCGATGTGTTGATTGATAGCGTGAGCTACAGCGGTAACGATGGTGTGTTAGAAATCAACGGTGACGGTACTTACACCTTCTCACCAAACGAGAACTTCAGCGGCGAGGTGAGCCTAGATGTTGTCGTTGTCGATGAAGAAGGTGCAACGGACTCTACCACTGCTGGCATTACTGTGATTGAGGTAAATGACCCACCAATCGCAGGTCCTACCGCATACACTATCGATGAAGACCAAGTTCTAACCTTTAGTGAATCGCAAGTGCTACTGAATGCTTCGGATGTTGAAGGCGACGTTGAGCTAGTAGGCATCAGCTACGACGGTCCAGATGGTATCTTCTCAGTAAACGGTGATGGCACTTGTAGCTTTGCACCGAATGAAAACTTCAACGGTCAAGTACAGTTGGATGTGACCATTCGCGATGAAGATGGCGCAGAGGTTGATACTTACATCACAGTCGATGTCTTACCAATCAATGATGCACCTGTATCTGGTAACTTGGCGTACAGCGTTGATGAAGACAATTCGATCACCATTAGTAACGAACAGCTGTTGGCTAACTCGTCTGATATAGAAGGCGAAGTGGCGATTGATAGCGTCAGCTACAGCGGCACAGATGGTGTGTTCCAAGACAATGGTGACGGTACGTACACCTTCTCGCCAAACGAGAACTTCAATGGTGAAGTGAGCCTAGATGTTGTCGTGGTCGATGAAGACGGTGCGACGGATTCAACTACCGCAGGTATTACAGTACTTGAGGTGAACGATCCACCAATCGCAGGTGCGACCAGCTACTCAGTGAACGAAGACGAAGTCATCACCATTAGCTCTGAACAGCTATTGGCGAACGCTTCTGATGTTGAAGGTGAAGTTGCGATTGATAGCGTCAGCTACAGCGGCTCCGACGGTATCTTTACCGATAACGGTGACGGTACATTCAGCTTCGCACCAAACGCCAACTTCGATGGCGATGTCAGCCTAGATGTTGTGGTTGTTGATGAAGACGGTGCAACTGCGGCAACTAACGCAAACATCGATGTATTGCCAATCAACGATGCGCCAGTATCGGGCAACTTGGCTTACAGTGTCGATGAAGACAATTCAATTACGCTAAGCCAAGAACAGCTTCTTGCTCAAGCATCGGATGTAGAAGGTGACGCGCTAACCGCGACTAACCTAGTGGTTGACGGTGATGCAACGGTCACGGCAAACGATGATGGTAGCTTCACCATCACGCCTGATGCGAACTTCAATGGCGACATTGATATCACGTTCGACATCAACGACGGCACCGACGCTATTGTTGCAACAGCTGACCTGACGGTTAATCCAGTTAACGACCTACCACAGCCAGAAGATCAAGCGTTCACCATTGGTGAAGATGGCGTCTTGTTGTTCACTGATGAGGATCTGCTTGATGGCGCAACAGATATCGATGGCGATGACCTATCGGTTGAAGGCGTGAGCTACACAGGCGCTGATGGTGTTCTAACCGACAATGGTGATGGCACTTACAGCTTCGCGCCAAACGAAAACTTCAATGGCGACGTGAACTTTACCTTCGATGTTTCCGATGGCACGGATACCGTGACCGCAAATATCGATGTAAGCGTGACGCCAGAGAACGATCCACCAGTGGCAGGCAGCACGTCTTACACGGTGCATGAAGACAATTCGATCACCATCAGTAACGAGCAGTTATTGGCTAACTCATCTGACGTAGAAGGTGAAGTAGCAATCGACACCGTCAGCTACAGTGGCGCAGATGGCGTGTTCCAAGACAATGGTGACGGTACTTACACCTTCTCGCCAAACGAGAACTTCAATGGTGAAGTGAGCCTAGATGTTGTCGTGGTAGATGAAGACGGTGCGACGGACTCAACCACCGCTGGCATTACTGTTCTTGAGGTGAACGACCCACCAATCGCAGGCGCGACCAGCTACTCCGTTAACGAAGATGAAGTCATCACCATTAGCTCTGAGCAGCTATTGGCGAATGCTTCTGATGTTGAAGGTGAGGTGGCGATTGATAGCGTCAGCTACAGCGGCTCCGACGGTATCTTTACTGACAACGGCGATGGCACATTCAGCTTCGCACCAAACGAAAACTTCAACGGTGATGTCAGCCTAGATGTTGTCGTGACCGATGAAGATGGCGCAACTGCGACAACCAACGCGAACATTGATGTATTGCCAGTCAATGATGCTCCGGTATCAGGTGATTTGGCTTACAGCGTGGATGAAGATGGTTCTATCACTCTCAGCCAAGAGCAACTTCTTGCACAAGCAGGCGACGTGGATGGTGATGACCTAACCGCGGCGAACCTCACTGTTGACGGCAATGCGACCGTTGTTGCGAATGACGATGGCAGCTTCATTATCACACCAGATGCGGACTTCAATGGCGACATTGATCTGAGCTTCGACATTACGGACGGCGATGCGACCATTCAAGCCACTGCCGATCTGACTGTGAACCCAGTGAACGACCTACCAACGGTTGGTCAACCACAGTTTGTTACGCAAGAAGACACCAGTTTCACCTTCACCGAAGAGCAACTGCTGCAAAATGCAGGTGATATCGATAGTGATAACCTAACGGTTGAGAACGTTGCTTCTGACAGTGGTACGTTAGTCGACAACGGTGACGGCACGTACACCTTCGCTCCGAATGAAAACTTCGATGGCAACGTGAACGTAACGTTTGATGTCAATGATGGAACCGCTACCGTGCCAGCAGAAGCGAACATTGATGTTCAATCTGTGGTTGATATGCCAGAGCTTTCGATTGCTTCGGACTTGGTGATTGCGTCTGATAACTTCGAGTCTGGCTCGAACGGTTGGAACGCGAACACTGAGAGCTCACAAGGCTTCGAAACGGGCGACATGTTGGGTCGTATTGGTGGCACTGGCGGTAATGAAGCGGTCAGCAAAACCTACGAGATCCCAAGCGATGTTAATGAAGTGAATATCTCGTTTAGCTTCTACGAAATCGATTCTTGGGATGGCGAGTCGTTCCAAATCTTTGTGGGCGGTGAACAGCTAACCACCTTGGAAAACTCCGCGTTCCGTACTCAAGATGGCACGACAACGCTTTACGACTCAGATGGTAATGAAGTGGGTGAAGTGATCCACGGAGCCTCTCAACGTGAAGGCTTCAGTGGTTGGAACGACCAAGCTCACCAAATCAACCTGACGGTTCCTGTCGAGGATGGTGAACTGCAACTCGGCTTCGGTTCAACCTTGAATCAAGACGCTTGGGATGAATCGTTTGGTATCGACAACATCGAAATCACGGTAGCGGACGCGGATTACCAAATCATTGGTACCGAAGATACACCAGTGCCACTTGATATCGATGCAGCGTTAACCGATACAGATGGTTCAGAAAACCTCGCTATCTTGATTGAAGATGTGCCAGAAGGCAGCGCGCTATCAGCGGGTGTTGATAACGGGGACGGCACTTGGTCACTACAACCAGGCGAGCTAGAAGGACTAGAGTTTATTCCTTCTGCGGACTTCAACGGCGATGTGACGCTAATCGTGAACGCAACCTCTACAGATGTGGATACCGGAACCACGGCGACAGCGACGCAAGATGTGACAATTCATATCTCGCCAACCAATGATGCACCAGAAGTGACGGGTGATATCAGCGCAGTCACTGCCGAAGACAACAGCATTACGCTAACTCAAGAGCAGTTACTTGAGCACGCTGTTGATATCGATGGCGATGACCTAAGCGCAATCAACCTGAGCACCAACGATGCAAATGCCACGGTTGAAATGAATGAGGATGGCAGTTTCACCATTACTCCAAGCGAGAACTTCTACGGTGATATCGAGTTCACCTACGATGTGACAGACGGGGAGGAAGTGGTCGCGGCAGGTCTTGACCTAACCGTTACACCAGTCAATGACGCTCCAGAGCCACAAGATCAAGCGTTCACCGTGGGTGAGGATGGTCTTCTTACCTTCACAGACGCAGACTTGTTAACAGGCGCGACGGATGTAGAAGGTGACAACCTAACAGTTGAAGGCGTGACTTACACTGGCACGGACGGTGTCCTAACCGACAATGGCGATGGCACGTACAGCTTCGCGCCTAACGAGAACTTCAATGGCGATGTGAACTTCACGTTTGATGTATCAGACGGTACGGATACAACCTCTGCCAACATTGATGTGAGTGTGACGCCAGAGAACGATCCGCCAGTTGCAGGCAGCACGTCTTACACCGTACATGAAGACAACTCGATCACCATCAGTGATGAGCAACTACTGGCTAATTCGTCTGATATCGAGGGTGATGTTGCGATCAGTAGCGTGAGTTACAGTGGCAACGACGGTGTGCTCGAAATTAATGGCGATGGTACTTACACCTTCTCACCAAACGAAAACTTTACAGGCGATGTTAGCCTTGATGTTGTCGTGGTTGACGAGGACGGCGCGGTTGATACAACAACAGCGGGAATTACCGTTCTTGAAGTGAACGATCCACCAATCGCAGGCGTAACCAGTTACACCATTGATGAAGATGAAGTCATTACCATCAGTGCAGAACAGTTGTTGGCAAACTCTTCCGATATTGAAGGTGAGGTAGCACTAGATAGCGTAAGCTACAGTGGCAGCGAAGGTATCTTTACCGACAATGGTGATGGTACGTTCAGCTTTGCACCAAACCAAAACTTCAATGGTGAAGTGAATCTTGATGTTGTAGTCGTGGACGAAGATGGTGCGACCGCTTCGACGACGGCAAACATTGATGTTCTGCCAATCAATGATGCTCCAGTATCGGGTGACTTGGCTTACAGTGTCGACGAAGACAACTCAATCACGCTAAGCCAAGAACAATTGTTGGCACAAGCAACGGATGTAGAAGGTGATGCACTAACCGCTTCTAACCTAGTGGTTGACGGTGATGCGACGGTTACGGCTAATGACGATGGTAGCTTTACCATTACGCCCGACGCGAACTTCAATGGCGACATTGATATCACGTTTGATATCAGTGATGGTTCTGACACCTTGGTCGCGACGGCAGATCTAACGGTTAATCCAGTTAACGACCTACCACAGCCAGAAGATCAAGCGTTCACCATTGGTGAAGATGGCGTGTTGACCTTTACTGATCAAGACCTGTTGGATGGTGCAACCGATATCGATGGCGATGACCTATCGGTAGAAGGTGTCACATACACTGGCGCGGACGGTGTTCTTACTGACAATGGCGATGGCACATACAGCTTCGCACCGAACGAAAACTTCAATGGCGACGTAAACTTTACCTTCGATGTTTCCGATGGCACGGACACCGTGACCGCGAATATCGATGTGAGTGTGACGCCAGAGAATGATCCACCAGTGGCAGGCAGCACGTCTTACACAGTGCATGAAGATAACTCGATCACCATCAGTGATGAACAGCTACTAGCGAACTCATCGGATATTGAAGGTGATGTATCGATTGATAGCGTGAGCTATAGCGGTAACGATGGTGTGCTGGAAATCAACGGTGATGGCACGTACACCTTCTCGCCAAACGAGAACTTCAATGGCGAAGTGAGCCTAGATGTTGTTGTAATCGACGAAGATGGCGCGACGGATTCAACTACCGCAGGTATCACGGTACTTGAGGTGAACGATCCGCCAATCGCAGGCACAACCAGTTACACCATTGATGAAGATGAAGTCATCACCATCAGTGCAGAACAGTTGTTGGCAAACTCTTCCGATATTGAAGGTGAGGTAGCACTAGATAGCGTGAGCTACAGTGGCAGCGAAGGTATCTTTACCGACAATGGTGATGGTACGTTCAGCTTTGCACCAAACCAAAACTTCAATGGTGAAGTGAATCTTGATGTTGTAGTCGTGGACGAAGATGGTGCGACCGCTTCGACGACGGCAAACATTGATGTTCTGCCAATCAATGATGCTCCAGTATCGGGTGACTTGGCTTACAGTGTCGACGAAGACAACTCAATCACGCTAAGCCAAGAACAATTGTTGGCACAAGCAACGGATGTAGAAGGTGATGCACTAACCGCTTCTAACCTAGTGGTTGACGGTGATGCGACGGTTACGGCTAATGACGATGGTAGCTTTACCATTACGCCTGACGCGAACTTCAATGGCGACATTGATATCACGTTCGATATCAACGATGGCAGCGATACTATCGTTGCAACGGCTGACCTAACGGTTAACCCAGTTAATGACTTACCGCAGCCAGAAGATCAAGCGTTCACTATTGGTGAAGATGGTGTGTTGACCTTCACTGACCAAGATCTGCTTGATGGCGCAACGGATATCGATGGTGATGACCTATCGGTAGAAGGTGTCACTTACACTGGCGCTGATGGTGTCCTAACCGATAACGGTGATGGGACCTACAGCTTTGCTCCAAACGAGAACTTCAATGGTGATGTGAACTTTACCTTCGATGTTTCTGATGGCACGGATACCGTGACCGCGAATATCGATGTGAGTGTGACGCCGGAGAACGATCCACCTGTGGCGGGCAGCACGTCTTACACCGTACATGAAGACAACTCGATCACCATCAGTGACGAGCAACTACTGGCTAATTCGTCGGATATTGAAGGCGACGTAGACATCAGTAGTGTGACTTACAGTGGCAATGATGGCGTCTTCCAAGACAATGGCGATGGTACGTATACCTTCTCTCCAAACGAGAACTTCAATGGCGAGGTTAGCCTAGACGTTGTAGTTGTCGATGAAGAGGGTGCGGCAGACTCAACCACTGCGGGTATTACCGTTCTTGAGGTGAACGATCCACCAATCGCAGGTGCGACAAGTTACTCTGTCAATGAAGACGAAGTCATTATCTTCACGGAAGAGCAACTGCTAGCGCAATCAAGCGATGTGGAAGGCGACGTGAGCCTAGAAAGCGTCTCTTACAGTGGTAGCGACGGCATTCTAACGGCGAATGACGATGGCACTTATAGCTTCGCACCAAATGAAAACTTCAACGGTGGCGTAAGCCTAGACGTAGTAGTGGCTGATGAAGACGGTGCAACTGCGACAACCAACGCGAACATTGATGTATTGCCAGTCAACGATGCTCCGGTATCTGGCGATTTGGCATACAGCGTCGATGAAGACGGTTCAATCACATTGAGTCAAGAGCAGTTACTGGCTCAAGCGGGTGACGTAGACAGCGATAATCTAGAAGCGGTGAACTTAACCGCGGTTGCCAATGCAACCGTTGTTGAGAACCAAGATGGTAGCTTTACGATTACGCCTGATGCGAACTTCAATGGCGATATCGACCTAAGCTTCGACTTGATTGATAACGATGGTGCGAGCGTGGAAGTGGGCGTTGACCTAACGGTGAACCCAGTTAACGATGCGCCGCAATCAACGCCAGTGAATATTGCTGGCACCGAAGATACCACCATTCTTATCACGCAGGACATGTTGCTTGCTAACGCGACAGACATCGATAACACCTACGATGAACTGTCTGCTGTCGACCTAGTGATTGATGAGCAATACGGTGACTTGCTAGACAACGGTGATGGCACTTGGTCATTCACTCCGGAAGAGAACTTCAATGGTGATGTGCCAATGTCGTTCGGCGTCAGCGATGGTGATTTAGTTACGCCGGTTGAAGGCAATCTAAACGTCGAAGCGGTTAACGATGCACCAGAAGCGCCAACCATCCAGATGCAAGGCGAAGAAGATGTGGTCATGGTGATTGACCCAGCTTACATCGCTGATCAAGTTACGGATTTTGATGGTGACGAAATCAGCGTAGAAAGCATCACGGTTCGTGCTCCTGCAAGCGCGACATTAACTCAGCAACCAGATGGTATGTACCACTTGGTGACCACTCAAGACTTTAATGGTTTGGTGGAACTGGGCTACACCGCGACGGATGGTGAAGAAGTGGTTGAAGGCTCGTTGAATGTGGATGTTATTCCAGTCAACGATGCTCCATTCAATGTGGGTAATGCCTTTATGGCAACCGACGAAGATGGCGCATTCACCTTCGACGCTGGCGACCTGATGAACTTGTTCGGCGATATCGATACTGAAAACCTAGTCGTATCACGCATTATCACCGCAGAAGGTGAAGATGGTGGTGAGGTAACAGACAACGGTGATGGTACTTGGACATTCACACCGACTGGCGATTTTGCAGGGGTTTCTGACTTGCAAGTTGTGGTAAGTGACGGTGAGTTTGAAACAGTACTTGATGTACCAGTGTTTGTTCGCCCTGTTGCGGATGGCGCGGTCATCACAACCGACCATGATGGTCCGTTAGTCTTCGGTGAGGACGAAACGGGTCACCTAGGCTTGAATGTCGGTCTAATCGACGATTCAGAAACGCTAAGTAACCTAGTGATGACTGGTTTCCCTGTTGGCTTCGAAGTTACGGATGGTGTGAACACCATTACCATTACGGAACCGGGTCAATGCATCGACTTGAACGAGTGGGATATTTCAGACTTGCAAATGACGCCTCCGGCTGACTTTAATGGCGAGTTCTTCGTAACCGTGACCGCAACAACGGTGGATTATGGTGACGAGCCAGAAGAGTTCGAAGATGGTATCGATTCAGGTGACTTCGAAACCCTAGCGGGTGAACCCGTTATCCTAACCGCTGATGACCTAATCGGATTGGCAGAAAACGTAGACGCTGACGCGGGTGATGAAGTGAAATTCGTTCACCTAGCTGATCGCAGCCAAGGTGAGATAGTCGATAACGGTGATGGCACATGGACATTCAATCCAGCACCAGGCTTTACTGGTGAAGCGGATATCGCTTACGTGATTGATAAAGACGGTGTGCTTCATGATGAGCAAACAGGCGTGGTCGTGAAAGAAGACGCACCACAAGAGAATGCTTCTCCAGAAATCGACAGCATTTCTACCACAGAGATGGCAGCGGATGGCACCTTGTCGTTCACCAACGATGACATGCTATCGACCTTGAGCGATGCAGAAGGCGACAGCTTGAGCATTGAGTCAGTGAGCCTAATGGAAGGTCAAGGTGTGATAGAGACCGATAATCAAGGTAACTACCAATTCACACCAGCAGAAGGCTACACCGGAGATGTTCAAGTTGGCTTTATTGCAACTGACGGTGAAAACCGCATTGAGAGCTTCTTTAATGTCGACATCCAAGGTGAGAGTGAAACCACAACTAGCGAAGGCTACGCACTGGCTGATGATGGTTCACTAACACTAACGGAAGCACAGTTGATTGATGAGCTTGGCATTAGCCCTTCAGCAGAAGTGTTGGATGTCGCCGATGCAAACGATGCAGGTTTCTTCGCGAAATCAGGTGATGAAGAGTGGACATACTGGCCGAACGATGACTTCGATGGCAATTTGGCTATGGATGTTCAGGTCAACGACAACGGTGAGGTATCGACTCAGAATCTGAGCATCCAAGTTGCGGACGACTCAGCGCAAAGCGAGGAGCCACAAATCCAAACTGCTCAAGCATCATCAGAGCAGCAAGTCGGCGAAGCGCAACAGCCTGAAGAGCAAGCAGCAAACGGTGCAGACAGTGAAGAGGAGAGCGCAGCTGATGTGACTGCAGCACCAGGCGATACCATTTCTATCTCGGTTCCAGATGAGGTCAGTGGTAACGAATCGGTGGATTATGCAGAAATGTCCGGTCTACCTGATGGTGCATCAGTAAGCAACGCACTGGATAATGGCGATGGCAGCTTCACATTAAGTGGCAACCTGAACCAACCAGTATCGGTTGACCTACCAGAAGGTTACGAAGGTACGAGCGAAATCCAATTCCAAGGTTACGACGAATTGGGCAGCGCAGTAGAAGGTGCGAGTGGTACAGTTGAAGTTGAAGTCGATGATCAATACACCATGCAAAGTTCTGCTCAAGATCAGCAACCAGATATGGCGGGTATGGAATCTGGCGGCAGCGACTGGACAAGTGCGGGAGGTCAAGATCAAGGTGTTGACTTCACGGATGACTCTGGCAGCTTCGACTCGGATACTCAAACGGGTACTGACCAAGGCAACGATTTCGATCAAAGCTCAATGTAACCAGTCCTAGACGAGGGCAGTGTCATTGCTGCCCGAACCAAAGCCATGCAGAGCCTACTTTGCATGGCTTTTTTGTTGGTCTTCTTTCTATGAGCTCTAGAAAAAAACTTGGAAATTGAAAAAAGTATTCTTAGCTAGTTTATACCCAAGTAACCTCGAGATGTTAGGTTCAGCGAGAATGGCTTGGTTTGTAGACGCAGCGGCGATTTAAAGGTCTAGTGGGTCTAAATCAAGAATCGACAACAAAGTATACAAACCAAGACAGCTCGCCCTTCGGGAGCGTGTCATTGACTCGGCTTCTGTGTCAAACAACTTGGAAAGAGCTGACTATTACGCTGCGTTGTTTTCCTTGACCCCGAATCAATGACAACGCTCTGAATCCTGCATCTTGAAGTCACTTGGGTATAAGAGTCATTTACAAGGAGGAGCGACATGTACCGTTATGTCAGTTCGCCAAAAGCGTCAAAGTACATAGTACCGCCGCCACTGCATCGTGAGTTGTCGTGTATGGATGTGCCGGAGTCAGAACTAGAGATGCGTGAAATTCTGAACAATTGGTTTGCCGATGGATTGGCGCCGATCATTCAAAATGAAGACAATTACATCTCTGCTAATGAGCAACAGCGCTTTAAGCAGCTCAGCCGCACGGTGGGTGTGCTACTGCGTAATAAAGATTACTACTTCGCCACTAAGCGGATTCTTTCGTTGTGGGATCAAGACTGCTTAGAAACGACTTACGTTAATTATCTGATTTTACGTAGTGAGCGCATACCATACTTCAAATAAGCCCTATTTATCGGCTTAAAATAGTGATTTACATGGTTTTCTTAGTAACTTTTGATACCAGTATTTAACATTTTTGTAAACATCGTTATATTTAAGGCTCATCGTTGTCAGGAGTTTATGGATGAACCTTACGATATCAGGGAAGTTGCAGCTCAGTTTTGTGCTGCTAGCCGTACTTTTTATGGCATCAGCGGTATTCACGTATCGCAACGTCACTACCGTAGAGCAATACGCCTCTTCGTTACTTAAATCCGATTTACCGACCGTCGACACCAGTCGCGGTATCCAACAGTCCGTTCAAGCGTCGCTGTCTTCTATTCGAGCCTACATGTTGCTAGGTGGCGATGAAGAGGCGAGCGCACGTCTGAGTGAGGACGTACGCAATATCATGGCATCTACAGACGAGTCGCTTCCAACGTTGCAGGCTTTGATCTCTGAACAGGATTTTCAAGCGATTCAAACCCAGTGGGATGCGGTAAAAGTTTCTCTAAACAAGTTGATTGAACTTAGCCACAGTGATGAGAACTTACCCGCGCATAACCTCTTTATTAACGAAGCGGCACCCATTGCAGAAGTGGCACTTGATCAGCTTCAAAGCTTAATCAACGAAGAGTCAGGGAACCCATTTGGTGGGGACAGAAAGCGTTTGTTTAAAGTCTACGCCGACAGCTATACCTCCCTCGCCAATGCACTGTCTGCTTTGCGAGATTTCCTGTTGTACGGGCAGCAAGATCATTTGGACAAATACCACGACTTGATTAAGTACCACAATCAGTCCGTGGCGGAAATCGACAGCAAACTCGACAGACTTACCGATAACGACCAATCACTGTGGTCACTGTTTAAAGAAATGCAGCAACTGTACTTTCCTTTAGCAGAGCAGGTGATTGCATTGCGTCAATCGCCAGAATGGAACGAATCAAACTTGTTAATGGCGAATGAACTGTTGCCAGCAGCGGATGCACTAGACCAAAGTTTAGAAACGATCGTATTGGCTCAGCAAAGTCGTGCTGATCAAAGTGGACAGGGTATTAATCAGTCGATCAAGAACGTACTGACCACTATGTTGATTGCAGCAGCATTAGTTTTGTTTGCCGCAGTAGCGATTTCAAAATACATGGGCAACACCATTGGTCGCCGAGTGAAAAACTTATCGGAGCGTGCAAAGACGATCGCTTCAGGAGACGTTTCTCAGCCTCCGCTCACTGTTGTTGGGAAAGATGAATTGGCAGACCTTACCGATTCGATTAACCGCATGAACCAATCGTTAGCGAGCATCGTGGCAGGGGTGAGTGAGAAAGCGCACCAAGTGGATACCAGCATGGGAGCTTTGTTGGAATCGGCGCAAGTCACCTCATCGAATGTTGAACAGCAACAGACCAGCATTGTTGAAATGGGAAGCCAATTGGATGAAATCGCTTTAGCCGCGCGTAACACCCTAGATCAAGCCAATCAATCGGTGCAGAAGCTTTCTGACTCAAAAGGCGAGATTGAACAAGGTCGTGATGCTTTAGAGCAAAACAAAGTCACCATGGAAAGCTTGCACGGCAGCATTGAAACCGCGAGTACGCAAGTAACACAGTTAAGCAAAGAGAGCGAAGCCATTGGCCGAGTTACAGAGGTGATTGAAGGCTTAGCAGAACAAACTAACTTACTGGCATTGAATGCCGCGATAGAAGCAGCGCGTGCGGGTGACCAAGGACGAGGCTTTGCGGTTGTGGCGGACGAAGTACGCATGTTAGCGACGCGCACTACTCAATCGACGACAGAAATCAACGGCATCATCAATGCGATTCAACGCTCGACCAATTCTGTGGTTGAGGAGATTGAACACAGTCAATCACTTGCGGAGCAGGGCGCTGAGCACATTGAAAAAGCGGTAACTCGTTTGCTTGTTACTACTGAGCAAATAGGTTCCTTGAATGAACAAATGGCAGAGCTTGCGGCAGCGGCAGAGCAGCAATCTCATGCGACCAATTCGATCACTGGATTGATGTCCGGTATTACTCAATCAGTGGATGAGGTTTCGAATAACAGCCAACGTGCATCAGAGACATCATTGCAAGTAAAAGAGCAAGTTACCGAGCTGAATCAACAGATGGCAACTTTTAAAACGGCGTAGATAAGGTTTACGTCTGTTCATCTACTTTTGAACGTTAACCAAATAGTAAAAAAGCCCAATCCTTTTTACACAAAAAGGGTTGGGCTTTTTGTTGGATGATACGCCGATATTCGTCTACTTGCTCATTGGATTTAGCTATTTAAATCATAGTTAAAACCAAATTCTCTTCACCGAGCCGGAGTCGTAATATGACTCCATCGGCAGCAAATACTGCAAAAGAATTTTTAAACTTTATACCAATCCCAGTAAGAGAATTGTTAGTTACTACGATTGGTATCATCCTTCTAGGAGCAAGATTATGAACAAACAAGTAAGCCTAATTGGTCTAGACAGCGAACAATCAGCACAACTAGCTCAACAGTTAAATCAACTGCTAGCGCATTACCAAGTGTTGTACATGAACTCTCGCGGTTACCACTGGAATATTAAAGGTGCGCAATTCTTCGAACTGCACGTAAAATTTGAAGAGATCTACACTGATCTACAAACAAAAATCGATGAGCTTGCAGAGCGTATTCTAACTTTGGGTCATACGCCAGCGCACGCATTCAGCAACTACTTGGAAGCAAGTGAAATTAAAGAACATCAAAACGCGACTTCTGGTGAGGAGTGTGTACAAGGTCTGGTTCAAGGCTTTAGCGTTCTACTTCTAAAACAGCGTGAGATTCTACAAAACGCGGGTGAAGCAGATGACGAAGGTACAGCGGCATTGATGGGTGACTACATCCGTGAGCAAGAAAAATTAATGTGGATGCTTAACGCTTACCTACAAGGCTAAGCAGCGCATCACCCAAGCAATCCTTGGGAACGCATGAAACAATCGGGAATAAGTCATAAGGGGCACGTTGGTGCCCCTTTTTTTGTTTGCGTATTTTTTGTGTGTGCTTTATTTGCGTGGTAAGGATTCGAAACGGCTCAATAAATCACTGAGTTCATTAAGCGCCAACGAGGCTGAGTCATTGAAGGTTTCTTGATTCCCATGGTGCACAAGGCAAGAGGGCATCTGCGCGTTATACGCTGCCTGTAAGTCGTAAAGGTAATCGCCGACATAAAGCACTTCATCAGGCATCAAACGCCACTCTTTCGCCAACACCTGTAAAGACAATGGGTCTGGCTTGGGCGGGAAGCATTCACGAGTGATGACTCGCTCCACAGAGATTTGGTTGTGCTCTAGTTTGCGCTGCGTGGCGATTTGGCAGTTGCGCGTCACGATAGCGGTTTTGATTTCATTTTGATGCAAGTGGGCGAGTAATTCATGGCAGCCAATCATTGGAGCAGACTGCTCAGCATCAGAAATCTCGTAATCAAATATCACGTTATGAGCGTGCTCTCGATGATGAGGGTGCTCAAGTGCGTCGACAAAATCCAATAGATCTTCACTCTGCGGACAGCCAAGCTGTTGTCGCAATTCGCCGAAGTTCATATCAGAACTCACCAAGGTGTTGTCTAAATCAAACACCACGGCTTTAATTTTATCGAGCTGTAAAGGGAATGGAATCATAATGACCTCGTACAACTTAACCGAACTATCGTTTTAAAAAACAAAAGGTTATTGTTAAGTTTAGATTCTTCTGCTTAGATTGTACGAAAATAAATCACTAGTACGTCACAAATTAAATAGCCTTAACGATTTTAGTGTTTGATTACCTTTCCTCAAGACGAAAGATTTTGCCGCTGTCGGTAGAAAAATAGATATAGCCATCGGGGCTGATGGTTATATCTCTTACTCGTTCACCAAGACTCTCCATCAATCTTTTTGATTCGGTGAGCTTGCCATTATCAATAGAAACCACGTTGATGTGCGCCAGTTTCAATGCGCCTGCGAGGATTTTCCCGTCCAATTCTGGGTATTTATCACCACGGTACAAAATCATATTACTGGGTGCGATAGAAGGGATGTATACCAGCTTGGGATCTTCCATTCCCGGTAACGACTTAGCTTCCCCAACGTCCAACGGTCCCCAATATTCTTTACCATGAGAGACTTTTGCCCAGCCGTAGTTTGCGCCTTTCTTGATTAGATTAATTTCATCGCCACCGCGTGGTCCATGCTCAATCGACCACAGCTGTTTAGTTGCTTCGTCGTAAAACATACCTTGTGGGTTGCGGTGCCCGTAACTCCATATCTCAGGACGAGCTTCGGAAGGTTTGAATGGGTTGTCTTGTGGAACCGAACCATCAAGGTTAAGGCGAAGAATACTGCCAGCATGGGTTTGAGTGTCTTGCCCATTATCACGTTCGCCACGGTCACCGATTGAGAAGTAAACTTTGTCGTCTACAAATGAAAGTCGACTGCCGTAGTGACGCCCTGTGTCGGTGATGGCATCAGCAACAAAGAGATCGTTCCAACCCACAAGTTGATTGTTTTGCAATTGCGCCGTCGCTAACGCCACCGTATTGCCTTTGCTCGTGCGCTTGCTGTAAGTAAAGAAGAGTTGCGGGTTTTGCTTATCGGCATTCGGTGCGCGCGCGACATCCAATAAGCCGGCTTGTCCACTGGTGTTCACATTGGGGACGTTAAACAGCTTTTGAGGTTTGCCTGTGCTGATATCCAGCAACGAAACCGTACCGTTCTTTTCATTGACAATAACGCGTTGGTTATCTAAAAACTCGATCCCCCAAGGGATCTGAAATCCATTCGCCACCTCGTTCGCGCGGTATTCGGCAGCGTTGGCAGAAAAGGATAAACAAGTGAGTAGGGCAGCAGCAATCGTTCTCATGGTTCCTTCCAATATGAATCGTGTTAATACTTAGAAGCTAACACTAAAAGACTATGTTTGGCAGAGATTCACTTGTATATGAATGTAAAAAATCCCCGATACGAGATCGGGGATTGAATTAAGGCTAGAGAATTGTTTATGTAGCGAGATTACATCGCTTCTTCGAAGATCTTAGAAATTTCTTCGTGAGTTGCTTGTTTAGGGTTAGTGAAACCACAAGCGTCTTTCAGTGCGTTGTCTGCTAGTGTTGGGATGTCTTCTAGTTTCGCACCAAGCTCTTTGATACCTGCTGGGATACCCACATCTTTCGCTAGAGTAACGATAGCGTCGATTGCTGCCGCTGCACCTGCTTCAGCAGACATGCCTTCTACGTTTACGCCCATTGCTTTTGCTACGTCACGTAGACGCTCAGGACATACTTGCGCGTTGTAACGCTGTACGTGAGGTAGAAGAATCGCGTTACAAACACCGTGTGGAAGGTCATAGAAACCACCTAGCTGGTGTGCCATTGCGTGTACGTAACCTAGAGACGCGTTGTTGAATGCCATACCCGCCATGAACTGCGCGTATGCCATTTGTTCACGAGCTTCTAGATCTTCACCGTTTTTCACTGCTGTGCGTAGATAAGCCTGGATAAGCTCAATCGCTTTAATTGCTACCGCATCAGTGATTGGTGTTGCCGCGATAGATACGTAAGCTTCAATCGCGTGAGTTAGGGCATCCATACCTGTTGCCGCAGTTAGCGAAGCAGGCTTAGCGAGCATTAGCTCTGGATCGTTTACCGAGATAAGCGGTGTTGTGTGCTTATCAACGATAGCCATCTTGATGTGACGCTCTTCGTCAGTGATGATGCAGAAACGCGTCATTTCAGATGCAGTACCTGCCGTCGTGTTGATTGCGATAAGTGGCATCATTGGTTTTGCAGACTGGTCTACGCCTTCGTAATCTGCGATTTTGCCGCCGTTAGAAGCAACAAGCGCGATACCTTTCGCACAGTCGTGTGGTGAACCACCACCTAGAGAGACAACGAAGTCACATTCGTTATCAGTAAGAAGTGCTAAGCCGTCGTTAACGTTGCTGATAGTTGGATTTGGTTGAGTGCCATCAAACACAACGGTTGCTACATCGCGCTCAGTGAGAAGGTCTTGAACTTGTTTGACTACACCGATTTGGTTAAGGATCTTATCCGTAACGATCAAACCTTTTTTAAAGCCTTGAGATTGGATGCTGTCTGCTGCGTCTTTCAAACAACCAGCGCCCATTAGGTTTACCGTAGGGATAAAAAATGCACTTGTCATATTGGATAGCTCCGTCGTTATTTTTAATAATCTTTCTTAATTTGCCATTTACTGTCGCACATTCGTTTCCAGATTGAAGTTGATCTGAAGCAAGTTTACCTACTTAGAGGTACTTGCAAGAGAAAAACTGTGACAGTGATCTTGTTGCACTACGTATAAGTGCAACACTGATATAAAGTAGAACAAATATGAAACTATGGACGCAAACGATTGGCAAAAATTGACTTCTGACGCGGATATATCTCTAAATTCGACTAAAGTATAAAAAACCCCCATTAATAACTTAATTATCAATGGGGATAGGGAAGTGTTTTATAAGCTAACTACTAATAATTAAGCTATTTTAATCAGCTTTGATACTAACTTTTCGATACCTGAGGCCGCTTGAGAGATATTTTCTGCCAACATGTAAGCAGGGGTTGAAAGTACGAGGTGTTTTTCATCAAAAACGATGTCTTCGACAGGGCACGTGGTGTGTTCACCGCCCATTTGATTAAATGCTATTGAGACTGCCTCATCATTGCCTACCGTTCCTTTCACGCCTTGCTCATAAATCATCGGAATAATGACAGGAGAAATACACAGATAGCCAGCTGGTTTTTTCGAATTAGCAAACGCGCGACAAGCTTGAGCTACGTGTGTGTTAATGGAGCACTCTGCACCTGAAACGGCGAAGTCGGTTAAGTTTTTCGCAGCACCAAATCCACCAGGAAGCAGTAGGGCATCGTATTCATCAACGTTAAGTTTGGCAACATCGTCAATGTTTCCGCGTGCGATACGAGCTGATTCGATCAAGACGTTACGGGTTTCATCCATTTCGTCACCAGTTAGGTGATTGATGACGTGGAGTTGGTCAATGTTAGGTGCAAAGCAGTGCCAAGTTGCCCCTGCTTTCTCGATGGCGTAGAGCGCCAACACTGCTTCGTGGATCTCAGAACCGTCGTAAACGCCTGAACCACTTAAAATGACTGCGACTTTTTTCATGTTTGGATTCCTTTACTCTGAACGTTCCTTAGATTGCTCTTCGCTATCTAGACCATGCGTTTCCGAGTGTGTTTTAACGTTTTCACTCTCGTTGTCATCTTCATCATAGTAGCGCACAACAAAGGGTGTAAGCATAACACTAGAGGGCAGAAAATGTTTCATATCAACTCCAACGGCTTAATAGAATGATTTTTATACTGATTTTTATAAAACAGTACGTTGAACCTGATCATTTTTGAGTTAAGCTGACGTTTCCTTTGGCATTCGTGAGTGGTAGGTCACATGAAATCAGTGCAATTTCGTTTCACACTTTATGGTTGTATCGCGATTCTCTCTTGGAGTTGTCTGCTTGGCATCGCGAGGTTGGTTACGGAGAGTTTAGGTCCTGTAGGTGGGGCAGCCATGTTGTACTCTCTCAGCTCTGTTTTCCTTCTTATCGTGGTCGGTATTCCAAAGTTGTCTTACTTTTCTCCCAAGTATCTTGTGCTTGGTGGTGCGATGTTCGTCTGCTATGAAATATTTCTCGCTCTATCTTTGGGATATTCCAACTCGCGTGCGCAGGCAATTGAGGTGTCGATTGTCAACTACCTTTGGCCCGCACTGACGGTTTTATTTGCGGTCCTTGGCAGCAATAAAAAAACAAACTGGTTGCTTTATCCCGCAGTTACGCTGGCGTTTGTTGGGGTTGCTTGGACTGTGAGCGGTGAGAATGGCTTATCCATAACTCAGATCATGTCCAATGTTAGTAGTAACCCTCTGGTGTATTTTATGGCTTTCGCTGGCGCGGTTATATGGGCTTTTTATTGCAACTTAACCCAAAGGCAGCAATCTAAACATAATGCGATTACCCTGTTTTTCATTGCAACAGCTGTTTCGCTTTGGGTCAAATATGCGTTTACGGATGGGCCACCAATGACATTCAGTTGGGAAGCGGTGGGGTACTTAGTGGCTTCTGCGGCTTTAATGGCTGGTGGTTATGGTTTATGGAACATCGCGATCGTTGGCGGCAATATGGTTTTTCTCGCCACCTTGTCTTACTTCACGCCCATTTTTTCCGCTTTATTTTCTTCCATTATTCTTGGCGTAACTCTGAGCCATAGCTTTTGGCAGGGCGTTGTGATGGTAACGGTGGGCTCGCTGATGTGTTGGTTAGTCACCAAAGAGAAGCGCGAAGCGGCTGGGTAAGTTACCAACGAGATCAGAGAATTTAAGTGAGCAACGAACAGATCTCCCTTGCGAGCTGTATTCGAATACGAAGCAACTAAATCGAAAAAATTAAAAAAGCTCCCGAGATTGGGAGCTTTTTATTGAGTTTTAACGGCTCTTTGGTGGCGCTCTAATAAGCGACGTTCAAGTGTAGTTGAAGTTTGAATCTGTGCTTCGACAGTCGCTTGATAAGCTGCTTACGAGTGTGCTCTAGTGTATCAAGCTCCAATGTGTCGTCATCAATATGTACGTCCACATTTACTCGTAGCTCTTGGCCCACCTTCGTTACGCCAGCCAGTTTCAATTGATGCTCAGTTACTTTTTCAATCTCAAGAACATCTTTGCCAACGCTCTGACACAGCTCTTTGCTTGGTGTCATCATTAGTAGTTCACGTAAGGCACCTACTAGCATATCGAACGGTACTTTGAGGAAGTAAAAGCCCATTAAAACCATCATCATGGGGTCGGCATATACCGCATACTCAGAGAATGGCGTTAGTGAAACAGCCCAAGCCGAGATAAATCCTACGGTCACCGCCACACTCAACAAAGTATCCATTTGCCACTGTTTTTTCTCCGCTTCAATCAAGCCTGATGAGAAGCGGCGGCTGCGTTTCGCCATAAACCACCAAGCGTAACCACAACCGATAACATTCACGATGCCGAATAAGGTCGCAATAGAAGCATCGACCTGGCGACCTCCAGACATCAATGCTGATATCGCAGAGTAGAGAGAGAAGCTTACAACCACTAAAATGACGGCTGCTTTTATCGCAATAACGATTGGTTCTAAGACCGCTTTTCCAAATGGGAATACAGATTTTGAAGGCTTGTTAATATAGTAAGAAGCGGCCAGTGACAATAAAGTTAACAGTAAGCTGACCAAAGAGTAAACACCGTCAAAAACGATGACAATTGAGCCTACAAGCAAGCCAAGTACCATACCACCAGCAGCGAACCCAGATGCCAAAAGGGCTGAAATGGTTAGAATACGGTTTTCGTTTTTGCTTGTCCTGTCACACATAAAAGATGCCTTTGAATTTTAATACCTTACTATTCTTCGCTCATAAGGTAATTTAGGCAACCACAAAGTGACCAGTAACTAATCTAAAAAATTGCGTTTTTATTTATGTTCTTATAAAACAATGGCTTACTGTGATTTTTTGGTGTCAGTAAAATTGACGCTCACTGATAAAATATTTAGAAGTCAAATAAATACTCGCTCAATTTATCTGCTAACCACGTCATTGCTGGATGCTCAGTATGGCCGTTAGGTGAAAACATACAGTAGTCTTCTTGCGTCAATCCGTATGTGTGTTTGATAACGGCGAGCTTCTGCTGACGAAGGTAATGGCGGATTAATGGTTCAGGAAGCACGCCCCAAGCGTCTTCTTCTAAGATGGTGTTCAGCATGTAGTCAAAACTCGAAAAACCAATATATCGAGTCGAGAAAGGTTGCAGTTCAGGGTTGTCTTTCTCATTTAGGTACACCATTAGTGCTTGCATTTGACTACGTAGATCTTCGTCTGAGACACGGCGCATCTTACTTAGGCGGTGTTCTACACTGCATACTGACATCATACGTATCTTGCCTAACGGGTTATATACGATACGAGGATCGTCTACTCGCTCATAATCAACACCGAAAGCAAAATCTACTTGGTGGGTACTGACCAAGTTGGCTAAGTCGCCACTGGATGCCAAGATTAAGTTGAAGGTTGTTGAAGGAAAGCGGTTATTCAATGTATGAGACAATTCTTGCCAGAGATCATCAGGTAAGGAGTCGTCACGTGCTACCCAAACTTCCGCGTTAAACCCTTCCGAGATTTGAGCGCAGGTCTTTCTGACCCGTTGTGCGATGATAAGTAGGTGTTCGCAATCTTTGTAAATGGCTTTACCAGCTTCAGAGAGGGTGAGCTGGTTGCCAGTTCGGTTAAACAATTCAACGTCGAGATCTTTCTCTAATGCCTTAATCGACATACTGAGTTTGGTGCGATTGCAGTCGAGTTGCCTTGCCGCTTCAGAAACAGAACCACACTCAGCGATGGTGCAGAAGGCTTCTACTTGAGTTAAGTTCATGATTTGACACAACCAATAAATGAATTCAAATAATTTGGGTATTATGCAGATGCGCTCCCAAAGCCATGAAAGATTATCGAAAAAAACGCGAATCCGCCAGATAAGTCTATGGTCTTTTAACGGTTTTGCGGTAATCTATGTGGGTTACAAAAAGTGAACATGGAGGCCACGATGGCACAAGATTGGGACGGCTTAGCAAAAAACTGGGAATCAAATCCAGCAACAGAGCAATTTGCGCAGTCGGTGTTTGAGCAGTTACAACAGCTAACTCAGCTTGATGGCATTAAAGTACTAGATTTTGGATGCGGAACAGGGCAGTTAAGTCAACGATTGTCACCGATGGTTAAAGACATCGTAGCATTAGACGCATCGGAAGCCATGATTGAGGAACTCGATAAAAAAGAGCTCGTCAACGTAGAACCTGTGGTAGATGCATTATCTCGCGGCTTGGTTGCTCAGCACCCTGCGTTTCGTGGACAGTTCGACTTGGTGGTTGCATCATCAGTTTTAGCGTTTGTGGAAGACTTAGACGCGTCATTAACGATCTCGCATTCTCTACTTAACCACGGCGGCTATTTTGTTCATTTTGATTGGATTGCAGAATGTGAACAAGACGGTTTTACCCTTGCGAAGTCTGAGCGTGCACTGAAAGAAGCGGGTTTTACTGAAGTTGAATCGCAACACGTTTTTGACATTACATCTGATGGTAAAACAATGTCGGTATTAATGGGGCTTGGTCGTCGCTAATACCGCTGAATAAAGAACAAAAAATGACAAAAGCGAGCTAACAAGCTCGCTTTTTTCTTATCTGCTGAGGATATATGTAACTTCACTTGCTCTAAACAAGCGTCGTGGTGCAGGCAAGGACATACTCGAACAACTTAGTCTTCGGAGGTTATTTTGAGACGACTATCCTGCGTATCTCCTCCAGCACTTCAGGGTTGGCTATTGCGCCTAAATTTTCGACGCTTCGGTTGTTAACGACTTGCTTAACGGCTAACTCGACCAGCTTTCCTGAGCGTGTCTTAGGTATATCGCTTATTGCGTAAATTGCACTAGGTACATGCCTTGGAGAACATGCAGACTTTAGCTGTGCTTTGATGGAAGCGATCATCTCGTCATTGAGCTCTACCCCTTTGACTAATTGGACAAACAGCCATATTTGTTCGTTGCGATCGACTTCTTTTCCTACTGCGATCGAATCTAGAATACCGTCTATACAGTTCACTTGCTGATAGATTTCGGCCGTGCCGATTCTTACGCCACCAGGATTCAACGTGGTATCACTTCGACCATAAAATACGTATCCCCCAACGCGGGTCTGTTCAACATCATCGCCGTGGTGCCAAATATTGTCGAATTTATCCCAATAAGCACGATGATATCTCTCACCGGTGTCGTTCCAAAAGCCAGCAGGGAAGTTGGGTAATGAATTGGCGGAAACCAACTCACCGCGCGCTCCCATTACGCTATTACCTTGTGGGTTAAAGACTCGGACATCGACCCCTAACCCTGCTGATTGGCACTCTCCCCGATAAACGGGAGAAATAGGGTTGCCCAATACAAAGCAGCCACAAATGTCTGTTCCGCCAGAAATCGAGGCGAGGTGTACATCTTCTTTAATGCGCTGATAGACATAATCAAACTGTTCTGGATACAGAACAGAGCCCGTTGAGCAAATGGTTTTCAGACTTGGAAATGCATCACTTTTCTGCGGAGAAAAAGGTGCTTTTTCCAGCGCCTCTAGGTATTTTGCTGAGGTTCCAAACAGCGTCACTTCGGCTCGTTCTGCGAGGTCCCAGAGCACATTATGAGTGGGGTAAACAGGGCTACCATCAAAAATCACCAAACATGCACCGCTCGCGAGTGAAGAAACGTGCCAGTTCCACATCATCCAACCGCAGGTCGTGTAATAAAACACTCGGTCGTTCGGTTGGATATCGCAATGCAGTTGATGCTCTTTCAAGTGATTAAGCACCGTTCCGCCGACGGAATGAACGATGCATTTCGGTTTGCCTGTTGTGCCTGAAGAATAGAGCACAAATAGCGGATCGTTAAAATTCACACGAGTAAAAGTCAGCGCTTCGGGGGTGTATTGATTCAGGACATTTTGCCAATCTTGGGTGCAGACATCGCATTCAAAAATGTGTGGTTTAAGGTAGCTAATTTGGCAAACTTGTTTAAGACCATCAAGATGATCCGTAATATGCTGGTTTTTCTTAGACATATCGAAAGTTTTGCCATTGAATGTATAGCCATCACAAGTAAACAGGATTTTGGGTTTCACTTGACCAAAGCGCTCCAAAACGCTTTCGACGCCAAAATCAGGTGAGGTGGAAGTCCAGGTCGCCCCTAAACTGGTGGTTGCTAGCATAGCTATTACCGTTTGAGGTAGGTGAGGTAAATAACCAGCGACGACATCACCTTGCTTAATTCCACATTCTTTCAACCATTGCTGCACACTCGAAACTTCTTCGCACAATTGTTTCCAGGTGTAGGTCTGTTTTTCTTCACGTTCATTTTCAAACCAAATCGCGAGATCATCGGGTTGGTGACACGCGTAGGTTAGCAAATTTTCGGCGTAGTTAATTTGCGCGTTTGGGAACCATTTTATATCCCTATTTTCAACAGGTTGCTGCCAGCGACTTTCTGCTCGCTCTTTTATGGTCTCTCCCTGAGTGCCAATGACGTCGCAGAATAGCCAAACTTCCTGCCAAAATTTTTCTACATGATCGAGTGACCATTGATGCAGATCAGCGAAGCTTTCAAGGGTATTTCCTTGTCGATTAATGTGTTCAATAAACTGTGTAATGTTGGCTTCTTCGATACGACTTTCGCTCGGTTGCCATACTTTGCTGCTCTCGCGCATAGGTCCCTCTATAACAAAGTGATAACAGGTTTTAGTTTGAGAGGAATACACGATAAAGTCAAACAAGCAAGATATTATATCGTGTCATAAAAATCATGCAGTTACGATGAGTTGTAAACAATATGTTACATCGGGATGATGCTGAGAAAATCGCGCAGGGATTGGAAGCTCTTAAGACTACAGATAGGCTTAATGTAAAGGATTTGTTAATGGAGATGAGCCATGACCCAGTATCGTTCTAAACCCGTAAACCAGGAAGGCAGGGTTGAATGGAGCCGTGAAGAAGACGCCATTTGGCGAGATTTGGTAACACGACAAATGGGTGTGATCCAAAACAGAGCTTGTGAGGCTTATTTACACGGTTTGACGCTGCTTGATTTACCTCAAGACCGCGTTCCTCAGTTACCAGAAATTAATCGTGTCTTGATGGAGACAACAGGTTGGCAAGTGGAGCCCGTTCCCGCGCTTATTGATTTCGACCGATTTTTTAATCTACTCGGTAATAAGCGCTTTCCAGTCGCCACATTCTTGCGTACAAGAGATGAGTTCGATTACTTACAGGAGCCAGATTTCTTCCACGAAATATTTGGTCATTGCGCGATGTTAACCAACCCAGACTTTGCTGCATTTACCGAGCATTATGGTCAACTAGGGCAAGCCGCTACCCCAAAACAAAGAGCCTATCTCGCTCGCCTCTACTGGTTTACCGTAGAGTTTGGCTTGGTGAAAGAAGGGGACAAAACCAAAATTTACGGTGGTGGTATTCTTTCATCTCCTGGCGAAACCCTCTACGCATTAGAGAGTGATGTAGCAATTCGCGACCCATTTGAATTACAAACAGTGCTGAGAACGCCTTATCGTATCGACATCATGCAACCGAAGTACTATGTGATTGATGACTTTTCTCAGCTTTTTAAAATCAGTCAGTTAAATTTATTGAAACAAGCCGATCTAGCGATTGAAGCTGGACTGCTTCCTCCACTTTTTGAACCAAAGGAACCTGCTCATGTTGAATGAACAAAAATGCGAAGCTTGTAGTATCGATGCCATTGCACTAAGCAAAGAAGAGCAACAGTCTCTGCTTCTGCAATTGTCTGATTGGCAGATCATTGAAAGAGAAGATATACCTCAACTAGAAAAGGTGTATAAATTTAAGAACTTCAAACAAGCATGGGCTTTCAGTAACAAAATCGCGGAACTGGCAGAAGATGAGTTCCACCATCCTTCTATTTTGTTGGAATGGGGTAAGGTTACCGTAACGTGGTGGAGTCACTCTATCAAAGGTCTGCATAAAAACGATTTTATCTGCGCATCAAAGTGTGACGCGCTAGCATCGGCAGAGTAGGACATTACCTCATACAAAAAAACGCCCGGCTTACGTCGGGCGTTTTGGTTCTAAATGACTTTTACATTACTTTATAGATTGATTCGGAAGACGGATGTCGTGCCCGATACCTCATTGCCAACGGCGATAAAATGACCACCATTACGGGTAAAGTAATTAATGGATTCTGGACCTAAATCGCCTGCTTTTGGATTGTATGTGTCGTTCATGCATTCGCCATCTTCGACTTCTGTACATACTGGCTGATTGTAATCACGGCGGTTTACGTAATGCATAAACTGCGCTTGTTTCGGGTCTGTGATGTCATAAATCATGATACCGCCTTGACGCTCCAAGCCGATAAACGCGTAATGACGACCGTTAATTTGTGCTACTTCAATCGCCTCTGGCTCAATACCTTTATCATCACTTCGGTCATCGCCACTATTATTGTTATCGTTGGTGCTGTTGAAGTTCTTGCCTTCATTCAGCAGCGCGATAGTCGCGAAATCGTCACCACTATCGAAGACCAACTTGCCGTTTTCATCCCAAATCGAGAATGAACGCGCGCCAAATGATTGAACATTCTCTTGTGCAGAAAGCGTTTGTTCCGGCTTAATCACTTTTAAACGCGCGAGTTGTTTGTTGTCTTTTAGTGCCTCTGCCAATGGGTGTTCTGCTGCTACTTTCAGCTTCTTACCGCGCACTTCATCAATATGGCTTAAACAGCTCCCTTGCTCAGATGTGTATTCATCTGTACCAAGGTAATCGTCTTCATCCCACATAAAGCCAGCTTTGTCGCACAGTTCTTGAGTGGTTGTGAATCCGTACTCACGCCCGTCGCCTTCATTTGCAGATACGATGTAAGTACTCCCATTCACTGAGTAGCTGTCGATAGTGTCAGGCATAAATAAGCCAACCAGTTGTGGGTAGCTTTTCAAGTTCCCAATGATTTTGTCTTTGTTGGATGCATCGAGTTTAGCGCCCGACCCAGACTTCTCACCTAAGCCAACAATTTTTTCTACCGATTTGCTCTCTGGATTGACGATTGCCATGGCGCTATTTTCTTGTAGCGCGACATAGATTTTACCGTTATCTGCAAAAGTGAGGTATTCCGGCTCTAGATCTTGTGCGATGGTGGCGTTTGGCCCCGAAATACGCACATTCATTGGGAGCTCTGCTTTTCGTGAACCATCAAATTCGTTAAAGCCAATTTGTGTCACTTCTGCTTGAGTAACACCAAGGCTCAGATCGATCAAAGTGATACTACCTTCAGGGTCAATGCTGTAATCGCTGTTTGGTTCTCCTTCATTAGCGGTTGCGATGTATCGGCCATCTTTTGAGAAGCCAACCATGTCTGGCAATGCGCCTGTTGGAAACGTCATGACTAATGACAAATCGTCGGAGCGGTACAAGCCAACAATACCATTCGCTTGTTTATTACTGTTTTCAATCGCAACTGCTACCAAACCATTGAATACAGCGACACTGTTTGCTGCGCCAATTTCAATGCCCGCTGCTTCGCCAGCGCTGTTGAGATCGATGAATGCGCTTTGCGTTGGTACGCCGTTGTCATCCATAGACATTACATCGACACGTTTTGCTTGAGCATTAACCACATAGAGCTTATCCGTACAAGCGTCATAACTGACGATTTCAGCTGCCGATGTGTCGAATGGAGCATCAGCAACGGATGTTCCGATAAACGTTAAACCTTGAATTGACGTTTCCCCAGTAACGGGGGCAGTGGTAGGTTTGCATTGTGTAGCGAATGAAGCCACGGTATCTTCGGGTTGTGATGAACACGCGATGGCAAGTGATGACAATGCGAGTACACCGATTGCCTTTAAAGGGGTGATCATGATATCTCCTTATCAATCCGATAGGTTGTCAATCAGCATGGGTTTTATGCTGCTGTCCATTTCCGCAATTGGAATGATAGAGCGCTGAATGACGTTTGATTTGGTAAGGCTCTGAATATATGTATGATTGATGACTCTTATATTGGCTTTTTATGAAACTAATGTGTCATCATTATGATGAAGTAGGGATAGAGGAATAATGGAATTAAAATCGTTTTTAGATTTATTGGCAGCGTCACCAGAGCAGGTCGAATTTGAAGCAACGATGGCGGTGATCGAAGATAACTATACGTTTGAGCCAACCGCTTTTGTAAATAGTGAGACACAAAACAATGCAGGCGAGAACAACGGTTCGTGTAAGATCTTCGCTTTCGGTTTGCTAAACAACCTCGACAAAGAAGCGACGCTAGCCTGCTTTGGCCGTTTTTATCGTGAAGATGTATTGCAGCATCCAGAGAACAGCGATCACCAGAATATTCGTAATTTTATGGTGACAGGGTGGGAAGGCATTAAGTTTGAAGCGTCCGCTTTAACCGCTAAATAAACACCAGTCAGAAAACGATGATCAGTAAGCCAGTCGTATTACGCGACTGGCTTTTTTTCTAGACATTTTCGGCACAAACACAGTTGGTTGGCGCTTGGCTTGGGTAAATCACGGGTTTCAATAGTAAAGCACCAGCATGTCTCTTTGCCTGCGGCGATATCACAATGGGCTTGAGTCCCGCACTCAGGACAACTGTGCGTTGAATCTTCTCCTGCGATTTGTTCGATAATCACATCTCGTTGGAGATCGGTTTTGTCTTTCCATTGGATGATTTCATCCATCGTCCGGTGACAACCAGAGCATATTCCGGCGTTATTTTTACATGCTGCTCGACAAGGTGACTTCATTGCTTTCTCGTTCTCATTTTTTATGCCGCGTACTCTAGCACAAAGCGAGTCAAGGCCGCCAAAATAAACGTGACTGCGATTTGCTGGTGAGGAGGGAGAACCAGTGTTACCCTTGGGCGAGTTACCTTAACTCTCTGTCACTTATGTTAGAAAAAGAAAACCTCATTAAACTCGCTAGAATGCAAATGCCATTTGGGAAATATGCAGGGCGAGTGTTAATCGACCTGCCTGAAGAATACTTACTGTGGTTTGCCAATAAAAAACAGTTTCCTTTGGGAGAGTTGGGTGATTTAATGCAGCTATGTTTAGCTCTCAAGGTTGAGGGCTTAGATTCTGTAGTGAAGCCCCTTAAGTATGAGAACTACCCCTAAAATCTATAATTACGCTCGTGTCAGCACCACTAAACAAACAAAAGGTGTGGGATTAGAAACCCAGCAGCAGAGGAGCGTCCTCGAAAACCTGTCGCAAGAGCATAACCTTCCTATTCATGATGAGAATTTCGTCGATCAGGGGTTAAGTGCATATCATGGTAAACACAAGGATGGTGCATTTGGAGTTGTTTTATCTCGAATTGAAAGTGGTGAAATAGCGTCTGGCAGTATCCTTGTTGTCTTCTCCCTAGACCGCCTCTCAAGAGAAACGGTTAACGTTGCTATGGAGCAATTTCTTAGCATTATTAATCGTGGCGTACGTGTTTATACACATATTGATTGCAAAATGTTTGATTCAGAGAGCCAAAATCAGACCGCAGATCTTATTGGTTCGTTAATTACGATGCAGAGAGCAAATGAGGAATCTGAAACTAAATCGAAGCGTATAATTGCTGCACAGAAGATCGCTTTAAAGCGTTGGAAAGATACAGGTAAGCCACAAGGAGCACTTGGACGCTCACCATTCTGGATAGATCAACCTACAAATACACTTAATATCAATGCCGAAGGTGTAAAAAAAGCGGTTGAAATGAAACTTGCGGGTTACGGGGACTTAAAAATTAAACAGTACCTTGATGCTAATTTCGAGTACAAGCAAACACGAACAAAGGGTACTGTAAAACAATCGAATACATGGGATTATACTGCTATTAGTCAGTTATGGGCTAATCGTTCATTGATTGGGGAAAAAAACTTTCATATAGAAGGTGTGAGTCATGTTTTTGAAAATTACTATCCTCCCATAATTGATGAAGCCACATTCCGCAAGCTTAAAATGTGTAAATCCGAAAAACGAGGAAGGAATACAAGCAGTGGCAAAATACCATTGCTAAAAGGTATTGCTCGGTGCGGCATTTGCGGCGGGGCGATGGTGTTCGTCGATAAGGGTGATAATAGAGTTAACTACGTGTGTAATTTGGCGATGAAAGGAGAGCATGATAGGGAAGTATATAATGTAAACATGCTGGATCTTTTGACGTTGGAAATATGTAAGGATGCTTACCTTGCAGAATCTGATAAGGCTAATAATACATTTGTAGAAAATGAAAAAATAAAAATTGAAACAGAGTTGGTAGAAGAACGAGAAGTACTAGATGAACTTGTAGCTCGTTTTAAAGCAAAAAAATCGAATACGATTTTAGATCTTATTGGAGATAGTGAAAACCAAATTGACGTACTTGAAGCCAAACTGGATGCCATTAACAATTCTGACGTGGTCTTAAATGCAGATGAGTTGGTAAGTTTACCCGAAATTTTTACTGACGACGTTCGAACAGACTATTTACATCCAGAAAGGTATACAATCCGTAATAATCTCTATCGTTTTATTTCTTCAATTACATTAAATCGTGTGGTCGAGCATTGCAGTGACGCTAAGATCAAGAGCGCTAACTGTATCGATATTACTTGGCACTTCAAAAATGGACAAAAGCGAAGGCTTGCAATGTTGCCATATCAGTACTTAAAGGCTGACGATGGTAGGAAAAGCCTTTATCTACCCTTTGTGTATATGTATGGCAGTAAGAGTAACATTAAAGTTGATGATGGTGGCCAATTCTTACCAAGCATTTTTGAGAAACTCCATGCTTTCGATTTAACAAAGTGCTTGTATCCGAGTAGAGGTTGTTATCAATGGAGTAAATTGAGTTTAGAGTGTGGTAAAACTTATTGGGCGCCACTTGATAAGGCCATGTTTATGGAAAAAGGAATGGAAGTTATTGCTGATACTGTTCGAGATAATGGGGGCACAAATAAAGTTGATGGAGTCACTACAAACTATCTTTCTCTCATGTTTAACTATCCTTCATCCGAAGAGTTTTCGTATGACTATCCGGACTCAACCTTCGTTGAGTTAGCTTGTAAGTTTGGTTTTGTCGCGGATCGTGATTTTTCATTATTCTTACAAGACAATAATTTCAATCGTGAGCTTTATTCATCACTCGACTTTTTGATGTCTTAGTGAGCTTTTCATTCTAATTAAAGGGCATGGTACGACGGAGTATTAAATGTCATACCCATGACTCTTTCGACGAGTGTTCGCTGGATATTCTGAGATTGCTAACCGCCTAAGGCTGGTGATTATAGGTACGTTGAAGTCCTTAACTATGGTGTTTTTAGGATCGCTCACCACCTAAGGCTGGTGATTGTAGGGCATCTAGCGCATGAACTATGGTGATTTTGGGATCGCTCATCGCCTAAGGCTGGTAATTGTCGGACATCCAGCACCTGAACTATGGTGATTTTAGGATCGCTATCGCTAAACACTGGTGATTATAGGTACATCCAGCACCTGAACTATGGTGATTTTAGGATCGCAACCGCTAGACACTGGTGATTATAGGCACATCTAGCACCTCAACTATGGTGATTTTGGGATCGCAACCGCTAAACACAGGTGATTATAGGCACATCCAGCACCTCAACTATGGTGATTTTGGGATCGCAACCGCTAAACATTGGTGATTATAGGCACATCCAGCACTTCAACCATGGTGATTTTAGGATCGCAACCGCTAGACACTGGTGATTATAGGCACATCCAGCACCTCAACTATGGTGATTTTGGGATCGCAACCGCTAAACATTGGTGATTATAGGC
>NZ_JAWOQN010000023.1:71502-71597 GCF_033337395.1 Vibrio sp. YT-19(2023)
ACATCCAGCACTTCAACCATGGTGATTTTAGGATCGCAACCGCTAGACACTGGTGATTATAGGCACATCTAGCACCTCAACTATGGTGATTTTGG